>QIAR01000232.1:9337-9826 GCA_003225595.1 Acidobacteriota bacterium
GGATCGGGTTGTCTTATTTGCTCGGGATTTATTTCCGCCATTTCGCGAACTTCAACAAAACCTACGGAACGCTCGGCGCGGCAATTGCACTGATGGTCTGGTTGTATTGGACAGGTTTTGCCATGCTGGTGGGAGCGGAACTCAATGCGGAACTGGCAAAGATAAGCAGCGAAGGCAAGCTGCAACAAAAGCAAGAACCGCCTGCGATTACAAAAATCGATCTCGCCGCCTGAAGATCAGAGAATGAGAACCAGGTCATGCTGCGAATGGAATGACTTCCGCTGTATTGGGGCAACTTGAAGGGAGCAACCCCTTTTTCAAAATTGTCTCCTGATCCTCCTCGCAAAGTGCTCCGGTCCGCGCACCCAACCAGCCGTTGCACTTCCTAAATTAGCGTCTACAAAAATCCAATGCTTGGCCTGTAGAAACCCTGTGCAGACACACAGGCGCTGAGAGGACAGCGAAAGTCTTACTTCTGATGCAAAGGTG
>QIAR01000233.1 GCA_003225595.1 Acidobacteriota bacterium
CGCAGGTTCGCGAAGAAGCCTGGCCGGACCTGCGGGATGCGGATGAGTTGCACGATGTGCTGCACACTTTGATCGCACTCCCTGAAGGAGTGGCATCAGAGAAGACGCGCGAGACGCCCCTTCCTACACCGATCTTTGACGAGACTTCCGTCGCTACATCGGTGTTTCATGAAAGCGGGGAGATGCCTTTGCCTTCGCCAAGCGGTAATGGGAGGAGGAGCGTCCCGCCCGCCCAGCCTGGTTTTGGTTGGGGCCGCTACTTTGAGCGACTTCAGGAACAAGGCCGTGCCGGTAGGGCGACTGGGGGCCAGGACGAGAGGCCGTCGGGACAATCGGCCGGCCATCCCGTTGCAGCGGAACCTGGCGTAGTGGGCACTCCGGCGGAAGGCCGGCGCTACTGGGTTGCGGCGGAGCGGGCCAAAACTTTTGGAGTGCTATTTCCTGACACCAATTTCGACCAGCCGTTGCCTGAAATTGAAACAGAAGTTCCCTCCCGCGACGACGCCCTGCTGGCCATGATCACCGGTTGGATGATGCATTTAGGACCAACGACCGCCTCGGAATTGGCCAACATACTGGGCTTACCCGCATCCGAGGTCTCCAAAGCCTTTTTGCGGCTCGAGGCCAGTGGCGCAATCCTTCGCGGTAATTTCACGGGTAGATCTTCGCCGGCGGGAGCGCCCGCGCCACAAGAGACCGAGTGGTGCGACCGGCGCCTACTCGCGCGAATTCACCGGCTCACTGTCGCCACCTTACGGAAGCAGATCGAACCAGTCACAGCAGCCCAGTTCATGCGCTGGCTACTGCGCTGGCAGCACGTGGCTCCTGGAACGCAGGTTGTCGGGGAAAGAGGGACGCTCGAAATACTGAGCCAGCTTCAGGGCTTTGAAATTCCAGCGAATGCCTGGGAACGGCAGGTTCTCGCACGGCGAATCGCCGACTACGATCCGAAAGTGTTAGACCAGCTGTGCCTGACTGGCGCCGTAGGCTGGGGGCGATTGTCACCGCATCCTGCAACTCTCGAGGACTCCGCTGCCGGCAAGCGACGTGTGATTCCGACCAGTGTGGCTCCGATCACGTTTTTCATGCGCGAGGAATCGGATTGGATGACCCCGCATCATCCCGGCACGGAACAGCCTGAGGCACGCGGATTGAGTCATGGCGCGCGTCAGGTGATGGAGTTCTTGCGTCATCGTGGAGCATCGTTCTTCGCCGATATTGTGCGTGGCACTGGCAAGCTCAAGGCCGAGATCGAAACGGCGCTCTGGGAGTTGGTCGCGGCCGGGCTGGTTACGGCGGACGGCTTCGATAATCTGCGATCTCTGATCGACCCCAAACGCCGTGCCGGACAAGGCAGCGGGCGTAGCGCCCGTCCTCGTCACAGCTCCGGTCGCTGGTCTCTGCTCTACACGGATCAAGCAGTGGAGCGGTCCAAGGCCGTCGAAGCTACTTGCTGGATTCTCCTGAAACGCTACGGAGTCGTGTTCCGCGACGTCCTTGCCCGGGAGACAAATCTGCCCAAATGGCGGGAACTGCAGGTCGCATTTCGGAGGTTAGAAGATCGCGGCGAGGTCCGCGGCGGGCGCTTCGTCAGCGGATTCCTGGGCGAACAGTTCGCGCTGTCAGTGGCGGTGGAATCACTGCGCGTCACGCGAAAAATGCCCCTCACCGGAGAGATCATCACACTGTCCGCTGCCGATCCGCTGAACCTTGTCGGCATCCTGGTACCAGGCGACCGGGTTCCCGCCATTTCAGGCAACACAATTGTGTTCCAGGACGGAGTTGCGGTTCCAAGCGAAAATTTCGTCAGCTCTAAGGCCGGGGCAGCGGCAACGGGATGATTGGATAGGCGGCTTCTGCGCTAGAAAATAGCGGGCTTGCTGACCGTAGAAGAGCAACGTACTCGACTTCCCAAGTTCGCGATGACAATCGCGCAATCCCTCGTTTAGCTTCGTTTTTCCCTATCAAGAAATCAAACGGGATATGAGCGCGCAAGATGGTCGTCCGCGCGGGTCCGGCTGGTTGTAGCAGGGAGAGACCGAGAATTCCGAAACAGGGCGCACTGAAACGTGCCGGCGTGGCGGGATAATTCGTAGACGCGGCATTTCTGGAACCACAGATACTAACCGGGAACCCGATGAGGGGGGCCCGTCGGGTCCCCGATCAGTACTGCTCGGCAGGATAGTTAAAGCGCTTCCCCCAACGCTTTTGCCCGGCCAGCCGTCACAAATTGTGTCTGCATGTCTTTCGCCACTCTGGAACTGGCTGGCCCGAGTTGGGAGTATTAGCTGACAAGTTGTTGAATAGTCGGAGCTTACGGAACATGTCTGTAAGCGCCGCTTGGCCACGCCAGCAAGATTCGGCTCCGCTAAAGACTATCCGAACGGATAGTCCGACTATCTGTTCGGATATTGGAACAAGAAGCGGAACGATGTGCTCGCAATCGGACGACCGTGCTACATAGGACTGCTCGTTGAGGGGGGCGCAGTGAATCCCAGAATAGTAGCGGTCTGCGGGCCGCTCAAGGACTCCGTGTTTGTGCTGCCGGCCGGAGAAGTGCCTGTAGGCCGAGACGCTTCCAACCTGCTTTGCATCAGCGAAAATTCGGTTTCGCGGCGCCACTGCGTGTTCAACCGGAAAGAAGACGGTGTCATGATCCGTGACAACAGCAGCCGGAACGGCACGCTGGTCAATGGTGTACCCGTGACGGAACATTGGTTGAAACACGGGGATCAGGTTGCGATTGGCGATTCTGTCTTTGTCTTTCTGCTGGCCGAAGAAACCGACGAACAAATTCCGAATCCATTTGAGTTCGACGATGAGCTGACGCGAGCCACAGCGCAAATCCGTCCTCAGGACGTGCTGTATCTGCAGCCCGACAAGATCCTCAGCGAGCTCCCTGTAACTTCCCGCCTGGCACGGAACCTAAGCGCGCTGCTGAAAATCAGCCGGATTGTGCACTCGATCCGTGACTTGGACGAACTGCAGCAGCAGATCCTGAATCTGATCTTCGAGATTTCTCCGGCGGAGCAGGGTGCCATCCTGCTGGACGGAAAAGGTGTGGACCACCTTGAGTCTGTTTTTGCGCGCAACCGGCCGCCTGGCAACGACCGGCCGGTGCAGGTCAGCCGTACCATCACTCGCCAGGTTCTTGAGCAGGGGATCGCCATTCTTGGTGGCGATGTTCCGCGCGGCGGCGGGTTCAGTGCAGTGGAAACTCTGACTTCCTCACAAGTGCGGTCTCTGCTGTGCGTGCCGATGACGATTTTCGAACGAGTTATCGGCTGCATTTACCTGGACGCCACCAACCCGCTCCATCGTTTCAACGAAGATCACTTGCAACTGGTTACGGCTATTGCGGGCATTTCAGCAGTCGCCCTGGAAAACGCGCGAAGGCTGCAATGGCTGGAAGCGGAAAATCAACGGCTCGCCACGGAAATGGACTTCGAGCACAGCATGGTGGGCGAGAGCACCGCGATGAGACAGGTCTATCAATTCCTGACCCGTGTAGCGCCCACGGATTCCACCGTGCTGATTGGCGGGGAGAGCGGGACGGGCAAGGAGCTTGCAGCACGCGCCATCCATCGCAACAGCGGCCGCGCCGAGAAACCGTTCATCGCTATCAACTGCGCCGCTATTCCAGAGGGCCTGCTGGAGAGCGAGCTATTCGGCCATGAAAAGGGCTCGTTCACGGGCGCTTTCGCGCAGAAGAAGGGCAGGCTGGAACTGGCGGATGGAGGGACGGTCTTTCTGGACGAGATTGGCGAACTGGCTCCGGGACTTCAGGTCAAACTACTGCGGGTATTGCAAGAGCGGGAATTCGAACGCGTGGGTGGGACGCGGCCGATTACGGTTGATATTCGCCTGCTCGCGGCCAGTAACAGGAACCTTGAGGAGGCCGTGAAGGCCGGCGCGTTCCGCCGGGACCTCTATTTTCGATTGAACGTAGTGTCCTTGAAAATGCCATCCTTGCGCGATCGCAAGGAAGACGTTGCCATGCTGGCCCGCTACTTCGTTGACAAGCACAGCAAGAAGTGCAAGGTGAGATGCAAAGAAATTTCGCGCGAGGCGCTGGCGTGCCTCATGAATTATGACTGGCCAGGTAACGTACGCGAGTTAGAGAATGCGGTGGAGCGCGCGTTGGTATTGGGCTCGTCCGAAATCATCCGGCCCGAGGACTTGCCGGAACCGCTGCTGGAGGCCAGCCCCGCGATGGGAGTTACGGCGACCAAGTTTCACGCGTCGGTAATAGAACTCAAGAAACAGCTGATCCTGAATGCGCTCGCTGAAGCCAAAGGGAGCTACACGGACGCAGCTCGAATCCTGGGCGTACATCCCAACTACCTGCACCGCCTGATCCGCAACCTTGATTTAAAAGAAACTTTACGTCCTACCCCAGCAACACGCGCCAAGCTGCCGGCACGCCCAGCTTGAAAGGCGACTTGAAATCGAAAATTGTTGTGCCCAGGTTTAACGAAATCGAAGCGCGAACAATGTAGTGGGATTCAGATACACTCCCTGCCAGCGAACAGCGATGTGCAAGTGCGCTCCGGTGGCCCTGCCGGTCGCGCCGCTCAGGCCAATCTGCTGCCCTCTGGTCACTCGGTCGCCTTCTTTCACTTTGATTTCCGAGAGATGCAGATAAAGCGTTAGTAGCCCCAGTCCATGGTCGAGAACCACACAATTTCCTTCGTAGAACAGCGGCCCAGCCAGCATAACAGTTCCGTTGTTGGCCGCTGATACTGGCGTGCCTGCCGGAACCCGGTAGTCGAGCCCCTGGTGAACACTCTGCACAGCGCCATTAAACTGTCGCCGCGTGCCGAAAACGTCGGAAACCCGCGCCCTGACCGGCGGAAGAAATCTGCCGGACCACTCCCGTTCTGGTGCGCTTTGCAGAAACACTTTGTCCTTGAGCGCCTTGTCCTGATTGATCTCTTGCATTTGTGTCGGATTCGGCTCTGTGTATCTCGCCGGTACTACTAACCTGACCATGCGGTACTTGCCCGCGCCCACACGGACTTTCTTCAAATACGAAAGCGGCTTTCCTTGTTCCGATTCGGCTACCAGAGTCAGTGGATACGTGCCCGGTTTCGTTTCCAGGCTCGTGCCCGCCAGACCGTACCAGATCTTGTTCGCTGGATCCCAAGTGAAGAGCACGTCGTGCCAGAGCCAGCTTCCGCTGAGGTTCTTGAGCCGCGTTGGTGGCTTCACCTGAAACAGAACCGGCGCCCCGTTCACAATTTGGACGGGCTGCCAGCGTATGGACCAGGCGCCCAGTGTGGTCGCTCGTTGTGCCGATTTTTGGCTGGCTGCGGCAATGCTCAAGATTGGCAGGAAAATCATGAGCAGCACTGAGCCTCGCATGCAGGCGGCTAAACGATTGTATTTCAGAAAACGTCTCCCGGGACAATTCAGCGTAACACTGCGGAGTCATAATCGCCGTTTCATAATCTTGTTCTGGGCAAACTTCGCAGATGTATGACGATATGGACGAGGTCCGGCCGTGGCGGGTGGAACTCGAATTGAAATACGACCTCCTGCCGATCGGAAAAGGTAGGGACGCGGACTTATTGAGCGGAAATTGGTGGACCTGGTCGGGTTCGAACCGACGACCTCTTCCATGCCATGGAAGCGCGCTCCCAACTGCGCCACAGGCCCACTGCAATAGGAACACACCGGTGGGAAACCAATTCAATTTTCGCCCACCTTCCACCGATAGTCAAATTTGCATACGATGTATTTTGAGAAACCTTGGAAAATTAGTATCCTGAAGCCGATAACCCAGAAAACAATGAATCCGAACCCAATGAAGCACGCCGCCCTGCTGGCTCTTTTATTGTCGTCTATCATAGCAACCGCCCAAGTTATGTCGGGGGGCCGCGGTACAACCCCGCCACCGGTTGCCTATGCCTCTGTCAATCAGTTGAACATGCTGCTCTCGCAACTGGAGCAGGTGGCGCAGAGTACAACGGCTGATCTCAGCAAATTGCGCATAGATAAATGGAAGACCGATTCTTCCAACAAACGCCAGGTGCAGGCGGATGTAGCGTCCATCCAGCGCAATTTGCAATCGGCGCTGCCGGAAATCCTCAACCAGTTGCGTGCCTCTCCGGAAGATCTCTCTGCTACCTTCAAGCTTTATCGCAACCTGGTGCGCTCTATGACGTGTTTGGACCGGTTGTAGAGTCTGCTGGCGCTTTTGGTTCAAAAGACGACTTCCAGTCGCTCCAAAACGATCTCACTTCTCTTGAGAGGTCACGCCGTTCACTCGCGGAACGCATGGATAACCTGACGGTCTCCAAAGAAACAGAACTGAGTCGTCTGCGCACGCAGGTGAAAAATCTGGCCGGTCCGTCCGCGCCTTCGAAGAAGATTATCGTCGACGATACCGAAGCTCCCAAAAAGCCTGCGAAGAAGAAGCCAAGCAATAAGCCGACGAAGCCAAACCCGAGCGCGCAGCAGCAATCACAGCAGCCTCAACCGCATTAGGCACGGGCAATCGCTTGTTTCTTCGATATACACTACCATCCAGTACACTCAGTGCATCCCCCGAGACCCAAACCAGGCTATATTGGAAATAAAGGGCTTTACTGTTAGCGTGCGGAGTCCTGGAACCCAGAATAGTGCTCCGGGGTCTATTCAAGTGGGATGTCGATTTCGGTCGCGGTCCAGGGATGGAGAGGTTCTGACCCACTACCCATTTTTGGGCAGGGTTGCGGTGCGAAAAAACCTATAATAGGGGTGACGCCATGAGAGTTATGGCGGGAGCGACCACCTTGGGTGATCTCGCAAGCGCAATCGATGTACGAGGGCAGGAATCCGCGATCGTCGCGGAACTCAAAGCCGGATCGGAAGATGCCTATGTGTGGCTGATCGGCCAGTTCCATCAGCCGATCTACAGCCTGGTGTACCGGATCGTAGCCGATCCGGCAGATGCCGCGGATACGACGCAGGAAGTATTCCTGAAAGTCTTCCGGGGGATGAAGCACTTCCATGGCGAATCCAGCCTGAAGACCTGGATCTACCGGATCGCTGTGCACGAGGCGTCCAATCGACGACGCTGGTGGTTTCGGCATAAAGCGCGGGAGGTACCGATGGAGCCCCTCGATTCACGTGTGGGGTTCGGCAGCGCACTGACAGCCAGAGATACGCTGGTGGACGAAAGCGATTCGCCCTTTGACAATGTAGCCCACGAGGAGGTTCGGGGTCGCGTGGAAAAAGAATTGCGCAAGGTGCCGGAACCGTACCGCACGACCCTTATTCTGAGAGATCTGGAAGAAATGTCCTACGAGGACATCGCGGAGATCACAGAGGTGTCTCTCGGGACAGTGAAATCTCGGCTGACTCGCGGACGCGAAGCACTTAAACAGCGGCTGACCGCTTATGTTCGGGAGGTTGGTCCAGAACTGGGTCTGCGGTATCCGGACGAGCGCGACTCAGAGAGAACGGGTTCCCAGATTTCCACCGCTGGTAGGGAAATCGAGGTGAGCTCATGAAGTGTGGTGAGGTCAGATCGTTGTTCTCGCCGTATCTGGACGGCGCAGTCACTGGTATCCAGATGCATGCCCTGAGCCAGCATCTGGAGATTTGCTCTCGATGCAACCGGGAATACCTGCTGCTGCGGAGAAGTCAGCAACTGCTGACCGGGTTGGGACGCAGGAAAGCGCCGGCTGATCTGGCGCTCAAACTGCGTGTCGCCATTTCACAAGAAGTTGCTCAGGCAAAACGTCCGCCGTTCCAGGGTGTCGTGCTTCGCATGGAAAACGCGGTCAATGCGTTTATGGTCCCCGTCACAGCGGGCCTGGTTAGCGCTGTCGTGATCTTCGGGATTGTGATGGGCGTTTTCGCGTTGCCAGAACCGTTACAAGGCAACAATGATGACGTTCCGTTGATGCTTTATACCGCACCCGAGCTCCAGCAGAGCGCGTTTGGGACGACACTGAATTCGATCAATGCAGATTCCCTGGTGATTGAGGCGACTGTTGATGCAAGCGGTCGCATACAGGATTACCGCATCATCTCCGATCCCAAAGATTCACAAGACCTCGTGCCGCAGGTAAAGAACATGCTCATATTCACCACCTTCCGCCCGGCAACGGCGATGGGCCGACCAACTCCCGGGCGCGCCGTATTGTCCTTCTCCAAGATCAGCGTGCGGGGATAACGAGAAGCTAATTAACTGTTGCTGTGGGCTTCTTGTTTTCGACCCGTGCTTTGTGATTTCAAACCTGAGGTCTCGAAGCAGCGTGTTCCTAGCTCACCTCGTGATGGGGGAATTAATATTTGCAGAACTGTTTCGACGAGTGGTATTTGAAAGAGAAGCTAAAGGCTGAGAGCGCTCTTCCGTTTGACCCTCTCGCGGCAAGCCCTTACACTGGTCCGTAGTCTTCCCGCCACCCTTACAGGAGGTTCTCCTGGGTTCTAGGTTTCGATGCTGGCTTTTTGCGGCTGTTTTCGGGCTGCTAGTGCAAGTGTGTCTCGCTCAGAACACACCGAAGGTGAGCCTGGATACCAATGAAACTCTCTTCACTGTCCTGACTGCTATTAACGCCTGCGGCTACGACCAGGAGTTGGGTATCTCTGATCCATTGCGCGGCCAGATTCGCTCGGAAGTGGCAAAGAGCATCCAAGCCTCTGAGGAATCACAGGAGACTGCGAAGACAATGTGCGAGTTCTATCGCGAACATCAGCAACCCGACTCATCACGGGATTTAGCGCAATACGTGTCCTTGGCACTTTCCCTGAACGGCCCGCCCTTCGCTCCTAAAAGTAAGGACTCGGACTCGCCTAAGGGCAAAGAGAAAGTAGCCGAAGCTGCTAAAGCCAAGGAAGCCAATTTTCCGCCGGATGCCAGCTATGTGGCGGGCTTTGTTCCACTGATGCAAAAGTTCTATGACACGGCGGGACTCCAGTCCATCTGGCAGCGCCATCGTGAAGCCTACTCGGCGCTCACCGATCGTTACCACGAGCCGGTCTCCAAGATGCTCTTCGCTGCGGAAATGTATTTGAAGCTGCCTTCGGCGGGATACCTGGGTCGTCAATTCACCGTGTATCTGGATGCCATGGGTGCGCCGGGCCAGACTAACGCGCGAAATTACGGCACGGACTATTACGTCGTGATTTCTCCTGGGCCATCACTCAAGATGCAGCAGATTCGCCACACCTATCTGCATTACCTTCTCGATCCTTTAGCGCTAAAAAACGGCGGAGGTATTAAGCGCTTGGAACCGCTGCTGGATTCCGTGAAAAGTACCCCCATGGACGAGAGCTTCAAAAGCGACATCTCACTTCTTGTTACCGAATGTCTGGTGCGTGCGATTGAGGCGCGCACCATGGGAGCGAGCAAGACCCCCGAAACGGAACGTGCGAAAGCTGTTGATGGGTCGGTGCAGGAAGGTTTCATTCTCACGCGATACTTTTACGATGCCCTGGCCCAGTTCGAAAGGGATCCCGCTGGTCTTCGCAACGCCTACCCCGACCTTCTTGGCAAAATCGATGTGGGCAGGGAAATGAAGCGGGCCTCGCAGATACAATTCGCCAGCCAGGCATCGCCTGAATTGCTGCATTTATCCCGGCCAAATGACACGCACCTGCTGTTAACCGCAGAGAAGCGCCTCTCGGCTGGCGATTTGGAGAGCGCACAGAAGCTCGCCCAGCAGGCGCTGGATGAAAACCGCGAAGATGCCGGACGCGCGCTGTTCATTTTGGCGCAAGTGGCCACGATGAATCGCGACATCCAGGGTGCGCGCAACTACTTCGAACGCGCGCTCGAGGTCGCGCAAGAGCCAAAAGTTATCGCCTGGTCGCACATCTATCTGGGCCGGATTTTCGACTTGCAGGAGAACCGGGAAGCGGCCCTGAATCACTACCGGGCCGCCCTGACTGCCAATTCGCCTCCAGAAGCTAAGGCCGCCGCCGAACGCGGGGTGCAGCAGCCCTATGAGCCGCCGGCTTCTCCGCAGTGAGCAAGATCAGAGGATAAGAGATTAGAATTCTCGCGATTTAAGAAATCGTATCAAGGAGAGAGTATGAAGCGAGCAGCGATTGCAGGCGCAGTGCTGGTCTTGGCCATGGGGACCTTTGCCCAGAGCAATAGTAAAAATCCGTCAACGCCCCAGAACCCGCCCGCAGCACAGCCGGGCACTGCACAGCCGGGCACTGCGCAGCAGGGTACCGCGCAACCGGGCGCAACGCCGCAGGCGGAACCTCAGGGAAAGCGTCCTCCACAAACCAAGACGCAGGCTGAGTTCGATGCGTACAAGGCTGCGGCCACCAACACTGATCCCGCAGCGCTGGAGAAGGCCGCGAATGACTTCGCAGCCAAGTTCCCTGACAGCGAAGTGCGGATCATCTTGTTCAAGACTGCCATGCGCTCCTATCAGAGCGCGAACAATGCGGACAAGGCGCTTGAACTCGGGCGCAAAGTGCTGGCCATTGACCCTGATGATCCGGAAGCGCTGGTCATCGTAGCCAGCGTACTCGCCGAGCGCACGCGCGATACCGACCTTGACAAGGATCAGCGCCTGGACGAAGCCATGAAGATGGCCCAACACGCCACCCAGACTGTCGACACGGATGTTAGTGTTCCGGCGGGGACGCCGCAGGACAAAGTCGACGCATACAAGGGCTTGCTGCGGTCCAACGCGTATTCGATTATCGGGACACTGGAGTTCAAGAAAGACAACTTCAAGGCCGCGGAGACCGACCTGCGCAAATCCATTGACGCCTACCCGGCTCAGCCTGATCCCGTAGTCGTATTGCGCCTGGCTCTGGCTTTGGACAAGCAGGATAGATATCCAGAAGCGTTGACGTACGCCACCAAAGCGTCGGAGTTGACACAAGAGAATACGCCGGCAGGAGGGTTGGCTCGCAGGGAATGTGAGCGCGTGGCGCAGCTGGCTAAGCAACCGAAACCGCCCGCTTGCGGCGCGGGTACACCCGCAACTCCGGCTCAGAACCAAGTACCGCCGAAGCAGTAATTTGGCTGATTCTTGGCCAGACTGGGATTGAAGGATTACAACTCCTATCTAGTCAGGAATGGACGCCTAAGCCAGGTGGCGGGAGTCTGCGGCTTTGTCTTTAGCATGAAAGCACGAGAAATTGCGGCGCTCGAAGCTGTATTGGGATATCACTTCAAGCATCCTGCGTTGATTGAACAGGCGCTGACTCACACCTCGGAGGCGCGGGAGCGAGAGGCTCTCCGCCCGCCGCAAACCTTCATCAGAGTGGGGGATAACGAACAGCTCGAGTTCCTGGGAGATGCAATTCTTGCGCTCGTGACCAGTGAAGAGTTGTTTCAGCGTTTTCCGGATTTTCGCGAGGGGCAACTCTCAAAGCTGCGTGCCCATCTGGTGAGTGAGAGACATTTGATCCGGGTTGCGCAGCAACTGGAACTGGGCCATTACCTGCGACTGGGCCGGGGTGAGGAGAAGAGTGGCGGTCGAAGCAAGACCGCTTTACTGGTCGATGCCCTGGAGGCTGTAATCGCAGCCATGTATCTGGATGGCGGGCTCGAACCAACCCGGCAGTTTATTCTGCAATGTATTGTTGCGCCGGAATTGGAACACATGGATCTGGCCGCCAGTGGCCTGCCGGTGACCGACTTCAAATCAGCTTTGCAGGAGACCTTGCAGTCAATTGGGCACCCGCAACCCTCTTACGTACTGGTTAAGGAAGTGGGGCCCGAACACAACAAAACTTTTACCGTCGAGGTGAGACTTGACGCTCCCGGCAGTCAAAATAAGCCAGAATTCACGGGACGCGCCGACGGCTCGACTAAGAAAAGAGCGGAACAGGATGCGGCGCGCCAGGTGCTTGAATATCTTTCTTCGCTCCCCAGAATGGTAGCCAGCAAGCATGCACGCAAGGGCCGAAGCAATGCCACCCAATGAAACCATGATCCCAGCGCCAGCGCACCCAAAGCCATCGAACACTGATTGGCCGAGCTCGCTCCAGTCGCTGCTGACAACGGTTGTAATTGCGGTATTCGTTATCTCCTTCGTGGTGCAAGCTTTTCAGATTCCCTCCGAATCAATGGAGAACACTCTGCTGATTGGGGACTACCTGCTCGTGGACAAACTGTGTTACGGCGGTGGCGGGGCATGGGACCGACTCATGCCGTACCGCAAGATACAGCATGGGGACATTATCGTCTTCCACTATCCGGTTCGCCCGTCGCAGCATTTCGTAAAGCGTGTGGTCGGCGTTCCAGGCGACCGCGTTCGCATGCTTAACCGGCAGGTCTGGGTCAACGGCGTCCCGGTGAAGGAATCCTATGTGCGCTACAGTTCACCGGTCCGCGATCTTTTTCGCGACGACTTTCCCCGCCTCGACATTCCTGCTCCCGGGCTGGACGCAGGCTGGTGGCTGCAGATGCGGAAACTCGTGGACGATGACGCATTGATTGTGCCCGAAGGGCATTATTTTGTCCTCGGCGACAATCGCGATGAAAGTCTGGACAGCCGCTACTGGGGCTTTGTTCCGCGGGAAAACATTATCGGACGTCCGCTGCTGATTTACTGGTCCGTGCGTAGCCTCGACAGTGAAATGCCGGGTTCCCCATCTCCGGGTGATAAACTCTACCACTTCGCTTATGCGGTAACTCACTTGTTCCAGATTACCCGCTGGGACCGCACCTTTCGGTTGGTGCACTAACGGGAGCTGCGCCTCGTAACGGACAAATGCAAGTGGCCAAGAAAAAGAATAAACCGGAAGAAAAGCACCGCGAAACTACCGTAGAATTTCTCGCCTCTCTGGCGGCGGTTCTGGTGACCGGGCTGTTCATCATCACATTCGTGGTACAGGCCTTTGAGATTCCTTCCAGCTCGATGGAGGACACGCTGCTGATCGGCGATCACGTCTTCGTTAATCGCGTGCAGTTTGCGCCTGAGACTCCCTGGGTCGGACCTCTTCTTCCCTACCGTGAAATACGGCGGGGCGACATTGTGGTGTTTCTACACCCGGCTGAACCGGGTCTTTACGTCGTGAAACGGATCGTAGGCGTACCAGGGGATCGCATCCACCTGCGAGACGGCGCGGTGTATCGCAATGGCAAGAAGCTGGATGAGCCCTATGTCATGCACAAGGACGGAAACACCTACAACCCCTATCGGGATAACTTTCCGGCTGTTCCGCCGGAGGGCTACAGCGTAGCGCCGGAATGGCAACTTATGATGAGGTCGTACATCCAAGGTGATGACGTCGTGGTTCCTCCACACAATTACTTCGCCATGGGTGATAACCGTGACGTTAGTTACGACAGCCGCTATTGGGGATTTGTCCCTAAAGAAAATGTGATCGGCCGCCCAATGTTTATTTATTGGTCTTTTGAAACGCCGCCCAATCAATATCTGCAGAAAGAGGCCGGTGCGCGGCTTACGTTTTTGGGCCACGTGGTTCTTCATTTCTTCGATGAGACCCGCTGGCGGCGTACATTAAGGCTCGTACGGTGAAACTGGTTCACTCTAAGCATCGCGTCTTGCTAGGCGTCGCAGCGTTGCTGCTGGCGCTGTTTTTGATTCGCCCCGGGTCCACGCGTTTGAGGACGGGCATCGCCACTTCGATCAGCGCGGCGCTTGGACGGCCGGTCGACATTGATGCCGTGCACGCGCGCGTGCTCCCGCAGCCCGGCTTTGATCTGGAAAATTTCATTGTTCGCGATGATCCCTCCTTCAGCGCCGAGCCGGTGCTTCGGTCCTCCGAAGTCACGGCCACGCTTCGCCTCAGTTCGCTGCTGCGCGGCCGACTCGAAATATCGCGCCTGAGCCTCACCGCACCGAGTTTCAATCTGGTGCGCAATAACGAGGGCCACTGGAATGTCGAGAATTTGCTGGAACGGACCGCGAAGGTCGCCGTGGCCCCCACCAGCAAGACACGAACCGAGCCACGTCCGGGCTTTCCTTACATCGAAGCTGATCGCGCTCGCATCAATTTCAAATTTGGCCAGGAAAAAACCCCCTATGCTCTCATGGACGCAGATATTGCGTTCTGGCAGGACTCGGAGAATGCCTGGGGAGTGCGTCTGAGAGCACGGCCGGTGCGCACCGACTTCAATCTGAGCGATACGGGCTTCCTCAAAATTGATGGCACCTGGCAGCGGGCAGCCCGCCTGCGTGACACCCCCTTGCAGTTCAGCTTGGTATGGGATCGCCCCCAGTTAGGGCAAATGACAAAACTGATATCCGGTAAAGACAAAGGTTGGCGGGGGGCCGTGACTGCATCCGCGGTGCTCGAGGGTAAGCCTTCAGATCTGAGCATCAGGACCGAAGCTTCACTCCAGGATTTCCGCCGCTACGACATCATGGGCGGTCGGGAACTTCTACTGACCGCGCATTGCGAGGCCCATTACAGTTCTGCCGACCGTACGTTTCGTCGGATTCTCTGCGACGCTCCGGTGGGAGAAGGTGCGGTCATGCTGCGTGGCGAGATTGCTGGACTGGTGGCTCCGCACAACTACGATTTGGTTCTGTCGGCAGAGCAAGTCCCCATTCAAGGAGTCGTCGAACTTGCGCGTCATGCAAAGAAAGATTTGCCGGAAGACCTGTTGGCAAGCGGCAACCTGGACGCGAAGTTCACCATGCGTGCATCTGGCGCGGCTAAGCGAACCCTGGAACTTTCAGGCAGCGGTGAAACTAGCGATTTTGGTCTTCAGTCCGCCGCTACGAAATCCCAGTTGGAACTTGGGAGTGTCCCTTTTTCGATTTCATCGCCCGATAATGCGAAATCAGATCGCGAGAATGCTGCTAAAGCTGGCAACCGGAAATCGGAACAACCTCCGGACGAAACCCATCTGGGTTTCGGTCCTTTCACGATAGCGCTCGGCCGTCGAAGTCCGGCCACGGTACGAGGGTGGGTTACGAAGTCTGGATACAGCTTGTTTGTTCAAGGCGACGCCCAGCTAAAACGTCTTCTACAGTTGGCTCGGACCTTGGGTCTGCCTGCTTCACAGCCGGCTGCCGATGGTCTGGCTAAGTTAGATCTGCGAATCGCGGGGGAATGGTCGGGGTTCGCCGCGCCAGATATCACCGGGACTGCGCAGTTGAATGCGGTTCGTGCCGAATTGAATGGACTAAATGCGCCGCTCGAAATCACTTCAGCCAGTTTGACGCTCGCCGAAGATGCGGTCAGGCTGCAAAACCTCCTTACCTCAATGGCAGGTACCCAATGGACCGGCTCACTCCTTCTGCCGCGTCATTGCACTTCAGTCGAAACTTGCACCTTCGAATTTGACCTGCACGTCGACCAACTCGTCACGAACGAATTGA
>QIAR01000234.1 GCA_003225595.1 Acidobacteriota bacterium
ATGATCACCAACCAAGCCTTGGCCAACCAAAGCAAGTCCGGAAACGGACAAGAACCGATCAACATACAAAGAAGAATTGTAATGGGCGGAGCGCTGGCCGCTCTGCTGGTATCGCCTCGGTCAATAATGGCCGATGACGGCGAGGACACGGAAGCGCCCAACGATCCGTTCATCGTTCTACTGTCCGGGATCTATCAGCCTGTGGCTGCGGGTCAGGGACCAGAATCAAACCTTGGTCTGACCAAGGTTAATCTCAATGATGGTACTTATTCGACCACTCAGATCTACCCCGTTTTTGGAATTGCGGGCACGGGCGAACACAAACACAAGAAGAAGAAGGCCATCGGCATGTTTTACGTCCAGTTCGGCGGAAATTTATGTGCCTACGACTTGCCGGGAGGAGCGATTGCAATGAGCTTCAACAGCGTTCCCGCGGGTGCACCCCCGGGGTTCAACGGTTTTGTGCCGTTCCCTGACGGGCACAATGGGGTCTTCCTGGAAGGAACGTTTGAGCTGATGATAATAGAGGCGACCGGAGTCTATGGCGCTTTTCAGGGCGGGCACAACCACATGGTTGACAAACTGCATCAACTGGCTAACGGTCAATTCGATGAATTTTGCTTCTGCAATATTAGCACGTATCAGTTCCCATGAGAGGAAAATGAGCTTTTGAACCTTTTCAAAGGCGACCCAAGAGGCTATAGCGTGTACATCGATCTGCCGGATGGCTCTTACAACAGCTTCGGCGGCCCGCGAACACGGCTACGGCATTGGCTGAGCCGTGTTACCGACGTACGTTCAATCACAAATCCTGAGTTAAATCAATCATTCTGAAAAAAAACAGGGCCAAGCGGGCCGCGTTCCTTCTAACCGGAAGCACTCAGGTTGGTGAGGACACAAGGGGCGCTGCCGACTGGCGCGTTTCGCAATTGTGACCAGAGGGACGGGCAATTCGGGAGTAACTGTTGTTAACAGATGTTACGCCAACTACCGGCGAATCAGTCGAAGTGTGATTAAAGCGGCTAAGGAATACGTCGTAAGACATATGAAGGGCAATCCGAAAAGAACCGCATACAGGCACTCACTATCGTCACAACCGACGGCCTGGCCCGAGTTGCTCCATGATGCGGCGACTCGGGCTTACAAACCCGATGGCGAAGCGGCGATGACTGCCCGATTGACGGCGGCGTGGACAGCCTTGCACAGAAGCCGTCGCTCGCATACGACATGGTGCTGACCAATCCGCCGTTCGGGAAGAAGTCGAGCATAACCATAATCAACGAGGAGGGAGAGGAGAGCAAAGAGGCGCTGACATACGTCCGTGACGACTTCTGGGCAACAAGACCAAATCCAAGTGCAGGGCTAATTCTCGCGCAAAGCTGCCTCTGGCCCGCATCAACACTGGCGTTTCTGCTGATTTTCCCCTCGCAGAAAACTCCGGTAAGTCTCCGGTAACCCAAGTGCAAAAGCGGGGCTTTTGAGGATTTAGTGAAAGAGTCTGCATAATTACGCCCGTGCGCACTCGCTTGAGCGCTCAATTGGAGTGCCACACGGCCACGCTGCGAGTAACTCAGGGGTAGAGTGGTTTCCGGAATACGCGGTCAGCGCTTGGGGGGAGACTGACCGCTCTCCTGGCCGAAGTGGCTAACCCTCTTCCTCGCGCCAGAGGGGAGGCAGTGGCTGCGGCACTGCGTGGTTCCGCATCCGCGCGGTCCGATGAACGTGGAGCGCATCAACCAGGAGTGCTCGGCGTGATCGCCCGCCGGGTGCGCCAAGCCTTGCTCGTGTCTCGTGATGGGGTGCCATGCTCCTGTTTGCTGGTCCTCCTGTTTACGCTGTGCGGCCACAGCTTGGCCACGGTCACAGTCCAGGCCCACCTCACCGACCCCACCGGCGCTGCCGTCCCCATTTCGTTTGTGCAGTTCGATTTGATGAACTGCGGCTTCAACATTCCCGCCGTGGTACAAGCTCCCGTGCGCCCTCCGGTCTCCTTTGTGCAGCGAACCGTGCGCATGCGCCCCGTAGCCGGGGTAGTCTCAGGCACGATCTACGGCAACGATGAGATCAGTTGCGGCGGGGTACAGTCTTCGCTGTGGCACGTCACCGCCTACTCCGACTCAAACACGCCCATCGTGTGCAAAAATGGGGTATTGTCATCTCATCTCTCCACGGCGAAGATTCCTACCACGGAATCGGGCGAGAGTATGACTCTGCCCAAACTCTGCCCAACCCCTCTTCAGAACACCGAAAAAGACTGCACAAGACTTCACGCAAGGCAGATGCTAAGTGCGTGTAAGTGCAATCATTCGGTCGGTTAGAAAATGAACGGGTTAGACTTCGGATCTGAGGGTTGGGGGTTCGACTCCCTCCGGGGTCGCCATTCTTCCAAAACTCCGACCCATTCGTAATCATCAGTTAGCGACTCCAGCCGACAGGGGGGAAAGTCGCGGCGAAGTCCTTGGTTCCGTGCTGTTTTTTGGGCGGCCTCAATCTTGCGCGCGGCCTCGTCCAGGTCGCGTTCGTCCACGATGTCGTAACGGTCGAAGACGGCGCGGGTCTTGTGCCCGCTTATGGTCATCGCAACCTTTTCGGTTACACCATTGCGCACCATGTTGCGCACAGCTGAGCGGCGCAAGTCGTGCAGCAGTAGCCCCGGGGCTTCTCCCAGACTTCGCGAAAATCCATGATTGGTTTCCCGTTCTCGCGGGTAAAGACGAAATCGTCAGCATCCTTGCCAGCAACGCAGGCCTGGAGCAGCACAAAGACGTCCTGTGTGAGCTTGACCACCCGACCTTCGCCACTCTTAGTCTCGCCGGCATTTAGACGAATGCCGCGATGGAGCAGGTCAACTTGTTTGACGCGCAGATTCAACAGTTCGCTTCAATTGTTGATCGCATACTTGCGTTACATTCCCTTGGCTCCGTGGTCGCTTATGAGGCGCTTTGCCGCAAGCCGGAGAATGTAGTCAGCTTTGTCAGCTTCGCCGAGCTGCATTCCGGCGCGCATCTAAGGCCAACGGGATTGCTGATCTAAGATTTGTTCGTTCGTGAGCCTTCGTGTCCTTTGTAGTTTATTTCGACGGGTGATTCCATCATCAACCAAAGATAAAGCCCTGTGTTCCTCTGTGCCCTCGTGGTTTAGAGCTTCTTTTCAGTCTAGCTTTTCATCACGAAAGGGAAAGTTTGTCTTATGCGATAGAATTGCGGTGTTGAGGCGGCTTGGGTGCGAAGCCCTGTCTGCATTCAGTAAGGAGGATCGCCATGATGCAACCGAAGAAATCACGCAATCTGTATTTCCACTCGCACCCGTTGCATGGGACGTTTTCACTTATTGCCAGCCTGGCGCTGGCGGGGCTAATCGGGATTGTGATCCTGTTGAACGCGCGGTGAGAATCGTACCTCATCGATAGGGGCTTGAAAGCCATCAGCTGGTATTGCCACACCAGCAGGACCGCGGTTGTGAGCGGCATCAACGGGCGAGACGCCCGCCCCTCATCGTTCCGTCGTTCCGTTGTTTCATCTCTGCAAGAAGAAGCCTGTCCTCGGAATCAGTTCCATTGTTGCAAATCGCTGCGCAATACGAGAACATACCCGTTTGTCTGACATTCCCCGGTCCTCATAGGAACAGCCAAAACATGGCGAAGCGGCAGAAGCGCGCGAGTACTGCGGCAAGAGTATCCACGAAATCCGAAAGTAGGCACCACGACAGCGGCATTCAGGCCCCGAAGGGCAAGCTGGGCGTGATGATCCCCGGCATGGGTGCCGTGGCTACGACCTTCGTAGCTGGAGTAGAGGCCATCCGCAAAGGGCTGGCGAAACCAATTGGCTCGCTTACCCAGATGGGCACCATCCGCTTGGGAAAACGCACTGATGGCCGGTCACCGAAAATCAAAGAATTCATGTCCCTGGCGCGACTCGATGACCTGGTGTTTACGGGCTGGGATATTTTTGAGGATGACATGTACTCCGCCGCCGCCAAAGCCGGCGTGCTGGAGCGCGACTTGCTGGACAAAATCAAGCCACTGCTTGCGGCGGTTGTGCCGCGCAAGGCCGTATTCGATCACAATTACATCAAAAGGATTGATGGGCCCAATGTGAAAAAGGGCAAGAACAAGACGGACCTCGCCGAGCAGGTGCGGGAGGACATCCGCGAGTTCAAAAAGACGTCGGGCGCGAGCCGGCTGATCACCATTTGGTGCGGCTCGACGGAAACCTTCCTTGAGCCGACCGCAGCCCACCAGTCGGTGAAAGCCTTCGAGAAGGCGATGACGCAGAACGACGAGAGCATTGCGCCTTCGATGATTTACGCCTACGCCTCGCTGATGGAAGGTGTGCCGTTCGCCAACGGCGCGCCAAACCTTACGGTGGATATACCGGTGATGCACGAGCTGGCCCGGCGCAACGAAGCGCCCATTTGCGGCAAGGATTTCAAAACTGGCCAGACACTGATCAAGACGATTCTGGCGCCTGGATTCAAGGCACGAATGTTGGGTTTGGCCGGATGGTTCTCGACAAACATTCTGGGCAACCGTGACGGCGAAGTACTGGACGATCCCGGGTCGTTCAAGACCAAGGAAGAGTCGAAGCTCTCGGTGCTCGAGCACATACTGCAGCCCGAGTTGTATCCCGATCTCTACACCGGCTTCACTCACAAGGTTCGCATTAACTATTACCCGCCACGCGGTGACAACAAAGAGGGTTGGGACAATATCGACATCTTTGGTTGGCTGGGTTATCCGATGCAGATCAAGGTGGACTTCCTGTGCCGCGACTCAATTTTGGCGGCGCCGATCGTCTTGGATCTTGTGCTGTTTTTGGATCTGGCGCAGCGCAGCTCGGAGCTGCGCGGAATTGGCATTCAGGAGTGGCTAAGCTTTTACTTTAAGTCTCCGATGACCGCGCCGGGACTATATCCAGAGCACGATCTCTTCATTCAGTTGATGAAGCTGAAGAACACGTTGCGGCATTTGAAGGGCGAAGAGCTGATTACGCACTTGGGGCTGGAGTATTACGACTGATTGTCTGGCGCGGTTACCCTTGCCCGCGACCGCCGACAGCAGTGATAATCATCCCAGGAGAGTCCGCTCTCCTCCCCGCGCCTGTCCTCCACGACCTATCTGCTGGGCTCATGACTGCCCATTGTCGCGGCTCTAGTTTCCGCGATGCCGACTTTACAGTTACTGGCGAGCAAATGTTGTGACGAGAATGCGGAGCGCCCGTGATAAACCAGTCCCAAAGCGCACGCAACTGGCTCGAGGGAACATCGCCTACGGTAGAGTGAGCCTTACCTTTCGTTCGCGTAGCAATTTTTCGATTTTGCGGAGGAGGTCTCCTCCCTCAAGTCGAGCATCGCGCACTGCCTGAGCCAGCGCGCCGTCCAGGCGTGGGTCGTTCAACGCCAGGAGTGACTCGAGCGCTGCGGCGCGGGCCTCCTCCGGGGAGCCTGGATCAGCCAACAAGGAGGCGAGCTGATCGCGTACGTCATCCGCTTTTACGGTGGCTAAAGCTAGTAGGTTTCCAGCAGCTCGTGCGCTGGCCGTCACTATCTCCGTGTCTCGCGAGGCGAAGCCTGCGCGCGCTATCTCGAGGGCCTTCACTTCGCGAAGGTCACCCAGTGCGATAAGTGCCGAAGGAGCGAGTGGGTCCTTGGCGTTTCGCGCGATCTCCAAGAACTGCGGCACAAGTTCGACCGCACCCAGTCTCCCTAAGCTGCGCATAGCCGCGCTGTTCCAGTCAACATCGTTGCTGGTCTCGAGGATTTTGCGCAGTTCTCCGACCGCGCGAGGCTCGCGAATCGCGGCCAATGCCGAGACGGCCTGCTCGCGAAGAGATGGCTCGGACATATGCTCGATGGCGTAAGCATAGCCGTCCCGAATTCCGTGCCGCCCCAGAAACTCGGCGAGCTCGAGTTTCCGCGATAGATCCATCTCTTCACGGAGATGAGGTTGAAGTGCCTTCGCAGCATCGTCCGTAGCGATTTTGATCAGCGCTTCGACCGCTGTCCACCGGATGTCCTGCTGGCTAGGGACGAGCATGCCCGTAAGTGGCGCGACCAGCCGGGGGTCGGCGACCTTCTTACAGGCCGCTCCGTGTGGTCTAACGTGAATTTCGAAACGTCGAGCAGGGCAGGCACAGCGTCAGCGGGCGGCAGGTCTCCAAGCACATTGATTTCAGTGACGACAGTGAGCGCTGTGTCGTACTTTTCCTTGGTCCTCAGTGTAACGTCCTTGACGCCCGCCATCGGATCCAAGTGCGCCAAGGCCCATTCCGCCGCGCGCTGAATTGTCGGCGGAGCATCCAGAGGCAGTTGCTTGAGCAGGGCTCGGACCGCGCCTTCTTGGCCGCGCATCCCAAGTTGGCCGATGGCGTGAAGCCGAGCGGCCTGTTCAGCGAAAGTGGCGGGTGCGTCAAGTTCGAGTTGCGCTTTGGCCGACTTGTTCTCTAGCGCTCTGGCTGCAGCGGCGCCCAGCGTCTCGAACGCTGCCACGCGGGGCGCAAAGTTCGAATCCGCCATCTCAAGGGATGCGGCAAGTGCTTTCACCGCGCCCTCACGGAGCTTGGGTTGCTCGAGGTAGTCATCTTGGAGGAGAGAGTGAAGCGTTCTCGCGGCCTGCTCACGCACGGCGGGCGAAGGATCGCTCAAGTGGGGCGCGATGGCCTCCATTACGCCCGATGTCTGTACTGCAAGCAGCGAGCGACGCTCTAACGCCGCAAGCAGGGGGATTACCGCTGGGCCTCTTTGCTTCCGTAGTCCTTCCAGCAGCAACACGACCTTTCCCGGTCGCTCCCGACTTGCGTTCACCGCAAGCAGCACCTTGACGGTCTCGATCAACCCGTCATTGCTATCGCGAAGCAGTGGTACGGCTTGCTCGAGGCTGGAAGACTGGCGCTGGATCGCGTACCCCTGACTCGAGCGCCCCAGGATCAGCAGCCGCAACTGTCCGGGCTCGAGGGGCGCAGCGTCACTGAACCCCTGGATGCCGATGTCGTCGCTCGTGAGCGACAGCGATTCCCGTGAAAAAACGCCCTTCAGGGTCAGCACCGGCACAAATTTGAATTGCAGCAGAGTGCGCTCGCCCTTGCCTCCCACCGTAATTCCTGTGCGGCTCACATCCACCACGCGCCCGGCCAATACCAGGCTTGCTTCGCCCAATGCCGGCTCCAAGTCCAAGCCGCGAAACCACTCATCATGTGCGATAGATTTCGCCGGCCAAGCCAGGAGTACGGACAGAAGGCAGATGCAAACGATCGGACCCGCACGTCGATTCACTGGACGATACTTGGCTTTCATGGTCCGGGCACTGGCCCACCCTTCTCGACTGGGAAGTATATCGCGACAAGAACAGGCGATCCGGCAATGGAAGAAGGAGCGCTGGCCGGAGGTAAAAAAAAACCGAAAAGAGGGCCGGATCATTATCTTCATCGACGAAGGCGGATTGAGCGAGAGCCTTCGCTGTCGCACTCGTCACCGTGTGGCAACGACAGAAGTCGAACCCAGGAAACTTAACAACTTTTTCTCAGGATCGCCCGAATGAATCGTCAATGTGAAATCTGAATTCTGCAATCTAAAACTGCAATCTAAAATCTGCAATCTAAGATCTGCAATCCTAGTACTTCACGATCGCGGCAAACGATTGTGCGTCGAGACTGGCACCGCCGACCAGAGCGCCGTCTATCTCCTCCTCGGCCATCAGAGACTTGGCATTTTCGGGCTTGACGGAGCCCCCATAAAGGATTCTCATGCTCTCGGCCAAGCGGTCACCGAAAGCTTTGGCGGCTTCTGTTCGAATGAGGCTGTGAGCTTCAGCGGCAAGCTGCGGCGTTGCCGTCTTGCCGGTTCCGATCGCCCAGACCGGTTCATAAGCGATGACCAGCCTGCTCGCCTTCTTCGCGGAGATGGCATGGAAGGCGCGCAGGCATTGCCGGCGGAGGACGTCCTCAGTGAGGCCGGCTTCACGTTCTTCAAGAACTTCGCCAACGCAGACGATTGGCGTAAGCCCGGCCTCGAGAGCGGCTTTGAGCTTGAGATTGACCGTGTCGTCGGTCTCGCCGAAGTATTGGCGACGCTCGGAGTGTCCGATGATCACATGAGTGCACTCGGCCGCCAGCAACATGCCGGGTGAAATCTCTCCGGTGAACGCGCCTTCTTCTTTCCAGTACATGTCCTGCGCGCCGATGGCCACATTTGATCCCGTTGTTGCCTCGACCGCCGCATGGAGATCGGTGTATGGGGGGCAAACAACGATCTCATCGCGCGTGTGGTCCGCGACCAGCGGCAAAAACGCCTGGAAAAACTCCCGCGTCTGGTCGGGATTTTTGTACATCTTCCAGTTGGCGGCGATGAGTCGTTGTCTAGGCATAGTGTTTAATGGAGACCTCGTACGGATGGCCAGATGTCGGTTGAGGATGGGCCATGGCGGCCTTCGCAAACACGTCCAGGGTCGTTTTATCGAATAGGACCATGGCCACCAGGACCAAACGTCCTGCAGACCGGAGACTCTCAACAATGCTAGGGATAGCCACCCTGGCAGCCTCTTCGAGAGGATATCCAAAGATGCCGGTGGAGATTGCGGGAAAGGCAATGCTGGTCAGTTTTAGTTCCTCTGCTATGCGAATCGACTCGCGGTAACAACTCGAAAGCACCTCTGGTTCACCACGATCTCCTCCTTGCCAGATTGGACCGACTGCGTGGATCACGTATTTAGCCGGAAGCCGACCTGCCGTGGTCGCCACCGCCTGGCCAGGCGGAACCGGGCCCCGTTGAGAACGAATCCGACGGCACTCGTCCGCGATCACCCGGCCGCCTGCGCGGTGAATGGCACCACATACTCCGCCACCGGGCAGCAGGTCCGAGTTGGCCGCATTGACTACGGCGTCGGCCGCGTACTTAGTGAGGTCACCGCGCAAGAGTCGAATCTCATCGGACTCCCCCACCTTCAGCATCACGACGTAATTACCATCCTGCGGCAGCTCTGTTCGAATCTGGGCCAAGAGATGATCTCTCAGACAGTCAACTAAAGTTTTGGCCGCTGAACGCTGACAGTACCGCTAAAGATACGAACCTCTCGGTTGTTGCGAAGGTCGCACCGGACCTGTAAAAGAACCCAAAGGTTCTAATGTTTCTCCGTGAGCGCTTCCACGCCCGGCAGCTTCTTGCCCTCGAGAAACTCGAGCGACGCTCCGCCCCCGGTTGAGATGTGCTTGATCTTTTCGGCTACGCCTGCGGCATGTACCGCCGCGACCGAATCCCCGCCGCCGACGATTGAGATGGCGGCGGCATTCTCGGCCACCGCCTCAGCAATTTTGAACGTCCCCTTGGCAAAGGGAGCAACCTCGAAGACGCCCATGGGCCCATTCCAAACGATAGTGCGTGCGCGGGAGATCTCGTCCGCGAAGGCCTCGATTGTTTTGGGGCCGATGTCGAGCGCCATCATGTTCGCGGGGATCGGGTGGCCACTGTCGACGGTAGTTACGGTCGTGTTCGCATCGATCTTCTCGGCCACGATGTGGTCCACAGGCAAGAGGAATTTCAGCTTACGGGTCTTCGCGTCCTGCAGGATGTGGCGGGCGAGGTCGAGCTTATCTTCCTCAACCAGCGATTTGCCCACCTGTTGGTTCATCGCTTTCAGGAATGTGTAAGCCATGCCTCCGCCGATGATGAGCGCATCGACCTTGTTCAGCAGATTCTGGATGACTCCAATCTTGTCGCTGACCTTTGCGCCCCCGAGAAGTGCGATGAAAGGCCGCTCGGGATGGTGAAGCGCACGGCCGAGATATTCCAGTTCTTTTTCCATCAGCAGGCCGGCGGCGGATTTCTGAACGAATTTCGTAACGCCGACAGTTGAGGCATGGGCACGATGTGCGGTGCCGAAAGCGTCGTTGACATAGTAGTCGGCAAGATTGGCCAGTTGTTTCGCGAACTTCTCGTCATTGGCTTCTTCTTCGGCGTGAAAGCGCAGATTTTCAAGCAGCAGGGTCTGGCCTTTTTCCAGTTTGCCGGACATTTCTTCGGCTTCAACGCCTACGCAATCGGGGCAAAAGCCGACGTTTTCGCCGGGCGCCAGTTCTTTGTCAAGCATCATTCGCAAGCGCTCGGCCACCGGCTTAAGACTCATCCTGGGATTGGGCTTGCCCTTGGGGCGGCCGAGATGCGAGGTGAGAATGAGCCGCGCGCCGTGGCGCAATGCGTACTCGATGGTGGGCAAGGTCTCGCGGATGCGCGTATCGTCCATAACCAAACCGTTATCGAGGGGGACGTTGAAGTCCACACGCGTCAGGATGCGGTTGCCATTCAGAGGAAGGTCACGGATGGAAAGTTTGGACATGATGGCTACCTTCGCGAATGTAGCGCCACGCTCCCGGCGGCCCTAGCTACTGACGCTCTCGCCGTGCCGACGAGGCAGGATGCCCGCACGAAAGCTGGCAAAGCCTGTGTCCTGAGCAGGGCGGGTGGGATGCACTGCGCTACAGACGGCATCACAGGCCCTTGCTGCCCAGATAATTAATCAGGTCGCGGACGCGACAGGAGTATCCCCACTCATTGTCATACCAGGAGATCACCTTGACGCAGTTGCCCGCGACCACGCGGGTCATGGGCGCGTCGACGATCGAAGAACGGGCATCCCCACGATAATCGATCGAGACCAACTCCTCTTGCTCGTAGCCGAGATACCCCTTCAAGGGCCCGCTATCCGATGCTTTCTTCATCGCGGCGTTCACTTCCTCGGCGCTGGTCTTCTTCTCCACAAACGCGACCAGGTCCACAACCGATACGTTGGGCGTGGGCACGCGCATGGCGAACCCGTCGAGTTTGCCTTTCAAATCGGGGATTACCAGGTGCAGTGCTTTGGCAGCGCCGGTCGAGGTAGGAATCATAGACACCGCGGCGGCACGGGCACGGCGCAGATCCTTGTGAGGAAAATCAAGAATGACCTGATCATTGGTGTAAGAGTGAATGGTAGTCATGGTGCCACTGACGATCTTGAATTCGTCATGAACTACCTTAGCGATCGGCGCCAGGCAATTCGTAGTGCAGGAAGCGTTGGAGATGATGTGGTGCTTGGCCGGATCGTAAGCGTTATGGTTTACCCCCAGCACGACCGTGAAATCCTCGTTCTTAGCCGGCGCCGAGATGATGACCTTCTTGACCGGGCCACGCAAATGCTTCCTGGCATCCTCGGCGTTGGTGAAGCGGCCGGTGGATTCGATCACCACCTGTGCTCCAACCGATTCCCAGGGCAGCCTCGACGGGTCCTTTTCCGCGAATACGCGAATACTCTTATCGTCAATCCTGATGCAATCCTGGCCGGCCGAAATTTTGTGCGGCAGGTTGCCGAGAATAGAGTCGTACTTCAAAAGATGAGCGAGCGTCTTGGGGTCAGTCAGATCGTTAACGGCGACGAACTCAAGGTTGGAATCGCCTAACGATGCGCGCAGAACGTTGCGCCCGATGCGTCCAAACCCGTTAATACCGACTTTGATTGCCATATTGCCTCCGAGAAGGTGATGAAGACACGCTGGAGAAATTGCGGGGCCGATGACAGAAAGAAAATGTTAACAGGGGAATGGAGCGCGCGGCA
>QIAR01000235.1 GCA_003225595.1 Acidobacteriota bacterium
CGATGAAGATACGAGCACCGCCAGTCTGAACGCCGATCTACGATCCCTCGACGAATACGTTCTCCGCGGCCGGCGTCAATGTCTATGCCCGTCTTTATCATTCCGTGGCGCTGGTGCTTCCGGACGCAACCGTGTGGCTGGCCGGAGGCAATCCCCAGCGCGGTACCTATGAGCAACACATGGAGATCTACCAACCTGCGTACCTGTTCACAACCGATCTCAACGGGAACGTAGTCGCGGCCACAAGGCCTTCCTTCAGCGGTGCCCCCAGCAGCATTACCTATGGCAACTCGTTCACGGTTCAGACGGCGAATCCCACCAATATCGCCTCCGTTGTTCTGGTGCGCAATGGCTCAGTGACCCGCGCCTTCGACATGGACCAGCGTCTTATTGAGCTGTCATTCACGCGTGGCGCCGGCGCTCTTACGGCGACTGCTCCCCCCAACGGCAACATTGCACCACCCGGCCATTACATGCTTTTTCTGTTGAACAGTTCCGGTGTCCCGTCCGTCGCAAGCTTCGTGCAGCTTGACTCACAACCTGATTTCTCTGTCGCCGCAACTCCCTCTTCTCAGACCGTGGTGCAAGGAAATAGCACCACCTACACTGTCAACGTCGTGCCTTCCGGGGGATTTACAGGCAACGTTAGTTTCAGCGTAGGCGGTCTGCCCCAAGGCGCGAACGGAAGCTTCAACCCGAGCTCAGTAACTACTTCGGGTTCTTCAACCCTGACTATCGGCACATTGACTTCTACTGCGCCTGGTAGTTATACGCTGACCATAACTGCAAGCGGTGGAACCCTGGTGCACACGGCAAGGGTCACACTAGTCGTCAGCGTTCCGTCAAACTTTGCGATCTCCGTAGCGCCTACTAGCGCGACGGTGAATCGAGGTTCGAGCACAACATATACCGCGACGATTACTGGCCAGGGCGGCTTTGCGGGAACGGTGAACTTCAGCGTGAGCGGGCTACCTCGGCGAACTTCCGCAAGCTTCAGTCCCAGTTCAGTTGTTGGTTCGGGTACCTCGGTGCTTTCGGTGTCGGCGAACCGGAAGGCACTAACCGGTTCTTACCCGCTTACGATTACGGCAACCAGTGGAGGCCTGGTCCAGTCAGTTAATGTGACTCTGACGATTCAATAAAGGACAGAATCGGAGGTGACAAAGACGGGGGCCATTCTCTTTCGAGAGAATGGCCCTTTCTTTTTTATCTCGAAGTGACCTTAAGAAGCTATCATCTGCCATAAATTGACCCAGCGGCGAAGTTCGGGGGACACACATGCCTCGCAAGCAGCAACCGATTTCGGACGCGATTCAGGCGAAACTGGAAGATGCCCGGGTTGCAAGGCTTGCGACCTTGTCGGAGTTTGGACCACACATCTTGCCGATCTGTTTTGCATACGACGGCAAAGTCTTCTACACGGCAGTGGACCGGAAACCGAAGCGTGTTGTACCGGAAAGACTCGCGCGACTGCGACACATCAGGGCAGTGCCACAAGTTGCCCTCCTTATTGACGAGTACCGCGAAGACTGGGGACGCCTCTGGTATGTCCTTGTGCTTGGAAAGGCAAAGCTAATTCCGAAGTCCGCGCGGGAGGAGCGCGCTGAGGCGATTCGCCGGCTGAGAGCGAAATATCCCCAGTACGCAGCGGGAATGCTCGCCGATGATGCGCCGATCATCCGCATCACTCCGGAGCGGATTATCTCCTGGGGCAAAATCTAGTCCTGGCGCAAGGTCGAGCGGCTCGCGAAACTTGGGACCACGGGAGTTGCTGGGCTCAGGTCTCTACACGAGTTTGCGAAGCTGCTCCATCAGCGCAAGCCATTGTTCCAGTGACTGTGCGTAAAAAGTGGGGTCAAAGAACAGTTCGTGTGCCCCTACCCGGACGCATCCGGCGACGTCTTCCTTGATCTGGTCCAGTGTGCCAGTAAAAATCATGCGTTCTTTTCCGAGCGGCTTATCGGTGATCTCCAGGTTAGCGCGCACCACCATCGCCAGGGACGACGGATCGCGTCCCGCCTCTTTCGCCATTTGTTTTAGAGCCCCGAACATCTGAGCCATTCCGTCCACAGGAATAGCCACTGGATTCCATCCATCGGCCATGGTTGCCAGGCGCTTCATTGCGGGTGGAGCAAAGGCTGCCAGATAAATCGGCGGGTGTGGTTTCTGTACTGGCTTCGGCCCGATGTAGGATTTGGGGACTTGGTAGAACTTTCCGTGAAACTCGACGGGGTTGGTGGTCCAAATGGTCTTGAGTACTTGCAGAAATTCGTCTGCCATCGCGCCGCGCTGCTTCATGTCTGCGCCTGTGGCATCCATTTCGTCCTTCGACCAGCCCAGGCCTAGGCCCACGCGCAGGCGCCCATGGGAAAAGACATCAAGTGTAGTCAGGCGGCGCGCCAGCGTGACGGGGTTGTAATAAGGAATGTCGAGCACACTGGTGCCCAGAGCGACGGTCTTGGTGTGGGCGGCAGCGAAGGTCAGCGTATCCAGCGGGTCGAGACTGTATTTGTAGAATTCAGGGAGCAATCCATCGGGCGTAACGGGATAAGGTGTCTGCGGCTTGACCGGCCAAAGCAACCGCTCAATCGTCCAAAGGCTGTCGTAGCCCAGGGCTTCGGCGCGACCCGCTACCTTGGATATCGCCTGGGCTGAGCCGAGGGGCCCGATGTTGGGAAGAGCAAAGCCAATTTTCATCGCAAAGAATCCTTTCTCGGATTAGTTGGTCGGGCAGGGTCTTGCACCTTGTGCCTAATCAAAAGATAGGGCACGCTTCCTCCTTGTCGGAGATTTAAAATTTTCGAGGCTCGCGGAGTATAGGCAGGGCTGCCTTGCATCGTCAAGCCACACCTTCAGTCCACGAAATCAGCTGTCTCGAAACAGCGCCGCAAAACCGCCCCAGGCCGTTGCAGTGATCGAGGTTCTTCATACATTCATGCATGCCAATTCTGCTATAGTTTTCACACGCAGAGGTGGCCCCGATGTCACGAATCATCCGCTGTGGCCTTATTCAAGCGTGCAATGTGCGCGGCCCCGATCACCCGCTCACCGAGATTAAGGAAGCCATGATCCAGAAGCATCTGGGGCTGATCGAGGAGGCCGCTCGCCAGCAGGTCCAAATCCTGTGTTTGCAGGAGCTCTTCTATGGTCCGTACTTCTGTGCTGAGCAGGACGCCCGCTGGTACGAACTCGCCGAACCTATACCCAATGGCCCCACGATCCGCCAAATACAGGAACTTGCTGCTCGGCACCGCATGGCCATAATCGTTCCAGTGTATGAACAGGAACTCCCCGGCCTCTACTTCAACACGGCCGCTGTGCTTGATGCCGACGGACGCTATTTGGGGAAGTACCGCAAGCACCATATCCCACACTGCCACCCTGGGTTTTGGGAAAAGTTTTACTTCACGCCCGGCGACTTGGGCTACACAGTTTTTGACACCAGGTACGCGAAGGTGGGTGTTTACATCTGCTATGACCGACACTTTCCTGAAGGAGCGCGAGCTCTCGGCCTGAACGGCGCCGAAATCGTTTTCAATCCTTCTGCTACGGTTGCCGGTCTTTCTGAGTACTTATGGGAGTTGGAGCAGCCCGCCCATGCCGTCGCCAACGGCTATTTCATCGGCGCGGTCAACCGGGTTGGCGAGGAGAAACCCTGGAGCATCGGCGAGTTCTACGGCAAAAGCTACTTCTGCGATCCCCGCGGCAAGATCGTCGCTCAGGCCAGCCGTGACAAAGATGAGGTGCTGGTCGCCGACCTGGATTTGGACATGATCCTTGAGGTGCGGAAAGTGTGGCAGTTCTTCCGCGACCGCCGCCCGGAGACGTACAGCATTTTAACCGGGCAAAGCGGTAGGGCCGCTGCAGCGGATTAGTGTCGCCATGACAAAGGACGAAAGCAAACAAGGACTCTCCATATCTGCTGGCCACTGTCACCCGCGCACCGGATGGTCGATCGTAACGCCGCCGCAATCCAAACAGAGCAACGCGTCACCGATGAAGTGCCATTGAAGGAGATGTCATGAACGCACTTGCACAAGTTGTTCCCGCCCGCTCTATGAATTTTGTGAATGGTAATTGGGTTGAGTCCACGAGCAGCCGGCTCGTGGAGCGCCGCAATCCCGCAAACTTCGATGACGTAGTCGGCCTAGTTAACCTTTCCAATCGCGAGGAGACCCGCGCTACCGTCCAAGCGGCGGCAGCCGCCCTCCCGGCTTGGCGCAACACTCCCGCCCCGGTTCGCGGCCGCATCATCGGACGCGCAGCCCAGATCATGACCCAGCGCAAGGATGAACTGGGCCGCATGCTCACCCGCGAGGAAGGTAAGACCCTCAGCGACTCCAGCGGCGAAATCTTGCGCTCCATTAATGTCCTTGATTACATGGCAGGTGAGGGCAAAAGGATTGGTGGTGAGATGTTGCCATCGGAGCTGCCGAAGAATTTTGCCTACACTATGAAGCAGCCGTTAGGTGTGGTCGCCTGCATTACTCCCTGGAATTTCCCTGTCGCGATTCCCGTATGGAAAATCGCTCCCGCGCTGGTAGCGGGCAACACTGTGGTTTTCAAGCCGGCCACCATTACTGCATTTACCGCCATGAAGGTAGTGGAGATCTTCGAAGAGGCAGGCGTTCCGCCCGGTGTGCTGAACATGGTGGTGGGTGCGGGCTCGGAAGTCGGTGACGAACTGATCACCAACTCGACCGTCAAAGCGGTGAGCTTTACCGGATCGAACGAAATCGGTGCGGCGCTCTACGCTCAAGGCGCCAAGCGCCTCATGAAAGTGCAATGCGAGATGGGTGGCAAGAACCCAATCGTGGTGCTCGAAGATGCCGATCTTGGACTCGCGATGGAGAGCACGCTGCAGGGCGCCTTTTACTCCACCGGGCAGCGCTGCACAGCCACTAGCCGCGCCGTGGTCATCGAGTCCATAGCCGACGAGTTCGTTCGCCTTCTGGCGCAGCGCACGGCAGAACTCAAGGTAGGGGACGGATCACAGCCCGGGGTCCAGATCGGTCCTCTGGTGGACGAGGCACAGTTCAATACTGTCATGTCTTACCTCGAAATCGGCAAGCAGGAGGGTGCTCAGGTAGTTTGCGGCGGAGGCCGGTCGAGCGGCGGCAACTATGATCGTGGATGGTTTGTCGCGCCCACCATCTTCGACCATGTCAATCCCAACATGCGCATCGCACGGGAGGAAATCTTCGGGCCGGTGCTGTCGGTCATCCGCGTCAAGGACTTCGACGAGGCGGTCGAAGTGGCGAACGATGTGATCTATGGTCTTAGCTCTGCCATCTACACCAACAACGTGGCACACATGTTCGAGTTCATCGACCGAATCGAGACGGGTATCACCCACATCAATTCACCAACCACCGGCGGCGAAGCCCAAGTCCCGTTTGGCGGTGTTAAGGGAACAGGCGTGGGACTGCGTGAACAAGGCCGTGTTGCTATTGATTTCTTTACTGAACTGAAAGTGGTCTACGTTGACTACACCGGCAGGAAACGCGAGTCCAACATCTATTAGCGAGTCGAACTGGGTTTTTTCTACATCGTCCGCCACAGCCTAAACAACGGAACCAACATGCAGCCGGCAGCCGCCCGCGCGAACATCGAATCCAGTCCACTTTACAATCGCGATCTCGCGCCGACCGTTACGCCGGGGGAAGCTGCCTCAGGCCACCGCGCTGCCAGGACCTGGGGCACCTACAATTACGCTGCCTTGTGGGTCTCGATGTCGGTCAACATCCTCACTTACATGCTCGCCGCCAGCTTGATCCAGGGTGGCATGGACTGGGAGCAAGCGGTCTCCACGATCTTTCTGGGCAACTGCATCGTGCTTGTCCCTATGCTGCTGAACTCGCATCCCGGCGCTCGCTACGGGATACCGTTTCCTGTGCTGGCGCGTGCGTCATTTGGGGTGCTTGGGGCCAACATCGCAGCGATGTTGCGCGCGTTGGTGGCCTGCGGTTGGTTTGGGATCCAGACCTGGATCGGCGGCGAGGCAATCAATGTCTTGCTCTCCACAGTTTGGCCCTCCTGGAGATCAGTGCCGCACGGGGCCAGCATCTGCTTTCTGGCGTTCTGGCTGATCAACTTGTCCGTGATATTGAAGGGAATCGAGTACATCCGCTTCCTGCAGGGCCTGAGCGCGCCCATTCTGCTGGGAGTGGGCTTGCTCTTGCTCGGATGGGCTTACCTGCGGGCTGGTGGCTTTGGCCCAATGCTTTCCGCGCCCTCGCGATTTAAGAGCTTTTCCGATTTCCTGAAATTCCTTGTTCCTGCGCTCAATGCGACCGTGGGTTTCTGGGCTACAGTTTCGCTCAATATCCCCGACTTCACGCGGTTCGCACGCAACCAACGGGCACAGGCCATAGGACAGGCTATCGCGCTACCAGCCACCATGACCCTGTACTCGTTCATTGGCGTGGCAGTGACCTCGGCGACGGTGGTCATCTACGGATCCGCCATTTGGGACCCAGTCCAGTTGCTGAGCCGGTTTCATTCTCCCGTCGCCGTGGTCATTTCACTGACCGCCATCCTCCTTGCGACTTTGAATGTGAACATTGGCGCGAACGTCGTCTCGCCGGCCAACGACTTCTCCAACCTGTGGCCGCGCCGCATTAGCTTTAAAACTGGTGGCGTGATTACCTGCTTCATGGGCATCGCCATCATGCCTTGGAAGCTGCTGGCCAACTACAAGACATTCATCTTCGGCTGGCTGGGAGGCTATGCCGCATTCTTGGGCCCGCTCGCGGGCATCATGATCTGTGATTACTACCTGGTTCGCAAACGCGTGCTGGTGGTGGACGACCTCTATCTCCGCGGTGGCGCTTACGAGTATTCACGCGGTTTCAATTGGAGGGCCGTTGGCGCGCTGGGGTTGGGCGCTGCAGTCGCACTCGTCGGACTCATCATCCCGACTGTGCGCTTTTGGTATGACTACTCGTGGTTTGTCGGGTTCGCCGTCTCATTCGTGAGTTATTACGGGCTGATGGCGCACCAGGAAGTGAATGTAGTGGCGAGAACACAATAGCGTGCGCCGGCGTTCCTCGAGGCTAGCACCTGGCGGAAAAACCCCGACGTTCCGGTTTCTCTTCCTACTCACGAAGCCGCTCTTGAAACTTCTGTGCGAAACTGAGGCAGCACGTCTCGTTTGTAGGTCTCCAGGGTCTGCTCCTCATCTCCGCACATCAGGTAGATGTTGAACTGGGTTACTCCGACGCTGGCCAGGATCCTTAGTTTTTCTAGGTGGGCGTCGGCTGGACCAACCAGGCAAAACCGGTCGACCACCTCGTCAGAAACGAATGAAGCATTGTCGCTGTCCACTTCGCAATGGTGGTGATAATCGTATCCTCCACGGTTGCGCACGTACGACGTAAGCGCCGATGGAAGTTCTTCAGGCTTGTATCGTGAGACAAGGTCCACGACGTGATTGGAAACCAGCGCCGGGAACCAGCGCACTCTCTGACGCGCGACCGAGAGGTCATCTGAAACCCATACTGGCGCGGCCGCCATCACTTCAATGGACTTGGGATCGCGTCCGGCTTCGCGCGCCCCCTGCTCGACGAAGCCGAGACACCAGGAAATCAAATCGGGATCGGCAAATTGCAGGATGATACCGTCGGCAACCCGCCCGGCCATGCTCAGAACCTTCGGTCCATAACCCGCTATCCAAACCCGCGGCGCTCCCGTAGCCCAACTGATCCTTGTAGGCTGGCCGTCATATTGCACCTCGCGGCCTGCGGTCAAGTCGCGGAGCGTCTTTACGGCGCGTTCCAACTCCTTTGGAGTGACTGGGCTTTTCCCCAGAACTCGGCGCGAGCTGTCACCGCGCCCAATTCCCACCTCCATGCGCCCACCCGAAATCAGGTTGAGAGTTGCGAACAGACTGGCGGTCACCGTGAGGTCGCGTACTGCCGGATTAGTGACGCAAGTGCCCAGTCTCATGCCGTGGGTTCGACTGGCCATCAGCGTCAGGAGTGGATAAGGTTCCTTCCACAGTACGTGAGAGTCGAAGATCCAGCCGTACTGGAATCCAGACTCTTCCGCCTGCTCGGTAAGAGAGAGAATCCGCTCCACGGAGATGTCCGGTTTAATCGTGATTCCGAATTTCATGTGTTCCTCCCGGGAGCCCCGAACAGGAGGGCCAAAAGCAGTAGAACTCTAGCATAGAATAGCATCGCATTCTGTCCCGCCGAGAGACGTTCGCAGGACAAGGAGAACAATGGGCTTCGACACCATTATTGCCAACGGCATCGTGGTTACGGCTACCGATACTTACCTAGCCGATGTGGCTATCGAAGATGGCCGTATCGTTGCCCTCGGTCGCAATCTGCCGCGCGACAATGCCAAGTGCCTGCTCGATGCCGCCGGTAAGTATGTCTTCCCGGGAGGGATCGACGTCCACACGCATCTCGACATGCCATTTGGCGGCACCACCAGCGCGGACGATTTCGAGACCGGCACTCGCGCTGCTGCCTTCGGGGGCACAACCACCCTGATCGACTTTGCCATCCAGTACAAAGGACAGTCCCTCCGTACCGCGTTCGATACCTGGATGCAGAAAGCCTCATCAAAAGCTACCGCCGATTATGGGTTTCACTGCATCATCACCGATCTTCCTGATGCGCAACTGGAAGAGATGCCGCAGTTGGTGCGCGAGGGCATCACTAGCTTCAAACTCTTCATGGCATACCCGGGCGTATTCATGCTCGACGACGCCAGCATTTTTAAAGCTCTCCGCGCGTCAGCCAAAGCCGGTGCGATGGTCTGCATGCACGCGGAAAACGGCGGAGCCATTGATGTCATCGTGAAGCAGGCTCTGGCCGAAGGGAAGACCGCACCCAAGTACCACGCGCTCACGCGTCCGACGACTGCCGAAGCCGAAGCCACGGCTCGCGCCATCGCGCTGGCGGAAATGGCTGACGCGCCCGTCTACATCGTGCACCTTAGTTGCAACGATGCGCTGGAGAAGGTCCTCGAAGCGCGTGATCGCGGCCTGCCTGTTTATGCCGAGACCTGTCCTCAATACCTGTACCTCTCGATTGAGAACTTCGACGTCCCCGGCTTTGAAGGCGCCAAGTACGTCTTCACGCCGCCGTTACGCGAAAAGTGGCACCAGGAGAAGCTGTGGAAGGGGCTGAAAAACGACCACCTGCAGGTGGTCTCTACCGATCATTGCCCTTTTTGCTTCAAGGAGCAAAAAGAGCTGGGTGTCGGTGACTTCACTAAGATCCCCAATGGCGGTCCCGGGATCGAACATCGCATGAGCCTCGTATATTCGGGCGGGGTTGGGCAGGGTCGCTTCAGCGTGAATCGCTTTGTTGAATTGGTCGCAACCACACCCGCCAAACTCTTTGGCCTCTACCCCCGCAAGGGAACCATTGCGGTGGGCAGCGACGCGGACCTGGTTATCTTCGATCCCAAGCGCGAGCACACGATCAGCGCTAAGACCCATCACATGCGCGTGGACTATTCCATGTTCGAGGGGATCAAGGTGAAGGGAATGCCTGACGTTGTGCTCTCCCGCGGACGCGTGCTGGTCGAAGGCGACAACTTTTTTGGCCGCCCAGGCCAGGGCGAGTTTCTCAAGAGGGGCGCCTGCCCGGCGCTTTGAAGCTGAGTTTTGCTATTGGTGACGTCAACCAGGTGCGGACTCACTGCGCTTCTGTGGTCGCCGCGAGCACAGTCGATTATCCAATGATACAAATCATATCTAGGATTTGTCGGCCGAGTTCCTTGGTTCCTTTGAAGCTCATCCTTCGTTCCGCCGACGACTTCTCCAATCCCTTCGTAAACAATTTCCACGCGACATCTTGAGGCATGCGAACTGTAGCCTTAGGTTTTTCTTCCACACCGAGCCACAATTCCCACCGGTCCTGCTTTCGTATAAGGAACCAGTCTCCACCTGCGGGGCCCGTGATTTCTGTCTTGATCAGCGTCTCCTCAACCGCACGCACGTTTCTATAGACATGCGGCAGCGCTCGCATGAACGTATCTAGAACGGGAAACAGGTATTCCCGGCTGGTAAGCCCTAGCCGGTGCACCGCTTCCCTGATTTGTTCCTGGTGGTGCCACTTCTCTGTGTATTCCCTTGCAATATCAAACCAGTTCGGCGACACCTGCTCTCCGGCCCAGCTCACCGGAAATATCGCGGTCTTGTAGGGGTCAAGAGTCTTGAAGAACTCGTACATCTCCTGCCCAACTTTTTCCAGCAGTTCGATCAGCAAGCGGGGACTAAGGCGCCGTGCAGCCTTGACCCACTCAGCGTTAGTCTGGTTGATGTAGTTCGTGGGATCACGATCCGTCTGCAGCTTTGGCGTATCGAGACTGACGTATTGGTCGCGGTCAACGGCAAGCCTTCGGAGAGTGGTATCCAACAGGTGTGCTACGACGTCTTTCACACTCCACACACCTGTGGCAGGCCGCTTCCAGTCTTCATCTTCGAGGCTGCATAGCAGTTCCTGTAGTTCTGCGTTCAGCTTCGGAAAAAGCTCCGTCACGAAGATTGGTCCAGGAGTTTTCATCGCGAGACCCAAAAGTATACGACCCGCAAGGGCATCATCAGCGTTGGTGAAACACGGCGCACCTACGGGAATGGCCCTATGGCAAGCAGTTGGGCAGTGCTTTAGCAGCTTGCGGAAAAACGCTTGATTCGTGTCGGAGCATGCTCACAGACGTGCCGCAAGGGTCGCATCCTGAAAGTCGCCTTCAGGCAAACTGAGGTCCCCGATTGAGTTTTTCCGCAACCGTTTAGGGGATTGGAATGCAGTGTCTATCATTTGCTTATCTGAAGTCCTTAGCTCTAGCTGTGCCAAAGGCGGGCACCGCCCAAAACGAAAACGCCCCAGACTCAGTTGAGTCATGGGACGCTCGTCGAACAGCCCCTCCCCCGAAAGTCTGTCCATCACCACCCTACCAAGCTGGGCCGTGCATGTGAATGGCCCGAATGGGCTACTCATGGAATCATCGCTTGGCGCGGTCGCCCTATTGCGGGTGTGGCACAAGTCAGCTAAACCTCTCCACAGTACTTAGCATCCATCTCCCGAACTCCGGACCTGAAGGATGCCGGGAAAGCAAGTCAAGCAAATAGCTCGACTACCATTGGTTCGCCGCCCGTTTTTCGGTGCAAGCCCTTGCGCGTGCGGACCTCGCCCACAATGCCCCATACTGCCATGAGGACCCAGGCGTTCTGGGCTTTCGTCGTCCATTCGCCTAGGGTACAGGATTTGCTGTAACGCAGATTTTCTCGCCCGACCGCCCGAAAGTTCCCCGCTCCTGATGCCCCGGCTCCTATCCAGCAGAAAGGACAACGCTATTCGCTGGCACGGCTCGTGCTGGTTACGCCTGGAAGGAAGGTAAAGACAAACGAGGTACTGCTTGAGGGAAGGGAGTCATGCTCAGCGTACATGTCGATAACGTACAGGACGTGGCCGTCGTTCAGTGTGAAGGTCGAATCGTACACAGCGATGCCGCTTACACGCTGCGCAATGCCGTCACATTGCAAACTGACGCGCGCGCCGTTGTACTCGATCTCTCCGGGGTGGAAGCGTTAGAGGGCGGTGGGCTGGGTATGTTGGTATTTCTGCGGCAATGGACTCGGGACCGCGGCATTCAACTTAAGTTGGTCAATCCGTCTAGATTCGTGCGGCGAAGGCTGGAGCGCTCCGGCTTGAGTCGTATTTTTGAGGTCGCGTCAATCCGTGACGTGCTGGCCCTCGTTGGCTCTGGTAAAGGCCGGTATGCGATGGCTTCCTAACCTGTGCCACATGCCTGTCAAGTTTCGTGCATTGCCGCAACGTCAGAAAGTGGTAGACCTTGCTAGTCGGCAAACGAACCAAAAGCAAATCTATCATTTTTTATATACTGCTCGGCATTTTCTTGACTGTGCTGGTGTGCGTTTTTCTCGCGGCCTGGGCCCACAGACATACTCTTCCGAGGCTGCCGATCGAGGGAAGCCCGCGAAGCGGAGCGCTCAGGCTGCCCGTGCCGGCGCAAACTCCGCCACACGGCGGTTAACCTGTGTCAGCTTCCAGAAACACTTCGGGCAGGAAGGAAAACATCATGGCAAAAGATGAGCAAAAGAAGTGTGCACACCTCTCATGCAAGTGTGTTGTTACCTCTGATGAGAAGTATTGCAGCCAGTTATGTAAGGAGGCTGGCGCGGATGAAGTGGAGATCACCTGTGACTGTGGCCATCCAGCTTGTGCCGAGTAGCTGAGGTTGGCAATCCAGGGTCCGTCCATCTCTATTTGACGCTGCATACGCGCCCGTATCCCGCTGACGGCGTATGCCTTTTGTAATCTTCGTGCTGCACATGTTGGCAAGGTACTCAGGGCACTTGCGACCTCAGTCGATGCAGATCACGCGAATGATGAATTCCCTCACACGTGTCCCGTCATGGATTGCCTCAAACTGGAAGACCAGTGCAGTGGTGGTTTGCGCTGTCGGAGTTGCAGCTACGTGCAGATGGTACCTCGAAACCGATAAGGCCCGAGTTCAACGTGCGCAGCGGAAGAGAGAAAAGGAACTTCGCGCACTCGCTGATAAAATTTTGGCCTATGGGCGCACTGTCCATCAGTGTTATCAAACCGGGGACGTGGTGGTCAGCGAAGGCGATTTAGCCGAACGACTCTGCGAGCGCCCCGACACGGTTGCCACAGCACTGAACGTCCTCTTGCGCGAACAAAAAGTCCAAAGGGCTCCCCTGAGCGGATATTGGAAGCTAAACGGGTGATCTCAGGTCGGCATTCGGCTTGGCTTAGGCAGCGCGCAGAAGTGATTAGCAGCTTCTTCAAAATGTGCGAAAACCGACTCCTCTCCCCAAGCAAAAGAACAAAACTTATCTCATAGTGCGCCCCAACGGCGCAGTTCACCAGCGGGGGGAAGGACCCGCCCAGACAGTTGTCGGGATCTGGAGCCGGGCGCTTACCCATAAACCGCAGCCGGTGCGACGGGTGATGATCCCGAAGCCCGGATGCGGTGAGCGGCCGCTCGGAATTCCCTGTCTTGTCGCGTAGGTGTTCCCTGAATCATTCCAAAGTACACAAGCTACTTTGCGAAGCTACAGCGATGTAGTGGACGCGGATTTGTCCAAGCACTTCGACACGATCCCACATGCGGAACTATTAACGTCGATGGCGCGACGCATCGTGGATCGAGACATGCTGCGTCTGATCAAGATGTGGTGGAAGTTTCCAACGATGTGATGAGGCCAGGGCTCCCCACTTTAATCGTTCGAGTTTGGGTACGGGGTAGACGCGACGTCTTGTCGTAACAGGTCGGCAGACACTCACGGGTGTGGAACATGTTTTCTCTTGTGGAAACGGTCTTCCACCACGACTTGAGTCCTGAGTTACCGTCGTAACGCCTCAAAGGTAACGCCTCGACCAAAGAAATTTACGGAGACGCAGTTTCTGCGGCGGCTCACGAGTGAGCTAAGTTCTCTCGCTGGCACGAATTCCGAGCTGCGTTAGCCAAGGACCGAACGCTCCCACCATCGGCGGCACGGCAAGTCTGTGTTGGCATCGCGTTTGCACTATAGGTAGGAAACTCCCCCCGCATAGGTTATGACAAAACTTTTTCACGCTCTCTTGGTGTGCGGCTGGTTCGTAGGCTGCTGCTTCGCGCAAACACCAGCCCTCAAGGAGACCCCAGTCTGCTACTCATGCTTCTTTCAGGACGCAGGCATTCAGCCGGACCAGAAACTTATTCCCTATTTCCAGTCATTCAAAACCGCAGATGCGCTTGTTTCCGGGGACGTACGCTTCATTCTTTGGCGTGCGACGGGGAAGGAAGATTGCGGGGTCTTGGGCGTCTATCGCAATGTAACCGGGGATGCTGACCGTCAACTGACTGCTAACGCAAACGTCGGCTTTTCCGCAGCAGAATGCGGTCAAGAGGGTTCTAGGGCGCTGGAAGAGGCTTCCAAGTTCGCTAAGATTGCGGGACGTGATTCCGAAGCGACCGCTCTACACGAGTTAGCTAAAGGAAATTTTCGCCCAAAGTTTGAGGACGAGGAGATTAAGACCTCTCTGATTGTGCCGCCAACCGCGAAAACTCTAGTGCTTGGCGAGTCAACAATTCAATTGACACCCGGTATGCGTGTGGGGACGCAAGTGGAGCGCGTGTATCGCGACTGGCTCGGCTATGCATGGGACGGCACGCACTTACTCTCGTGGGACCTGACTAGGAAGCCGGTAGCTCTTCCTATCGTCCGGGATGATGGTAACCACGCACACCACGAGGGGGCGCTCGTCGCTGAGCTACAGCGTATGACGGACGTGAGCGTGACGCCGCTGTTTGGCACCTTGATCGCCAGAGATGGAGAAAAGTGGTATGGCCCGGACGAGAAGGGCGTGTTTCGTTTTGAAATCCTGGATGACAAGATTGAGTACCCGACCACACACACGTTCAATAACGTCGGCTGGATTACGGATACGCACGGTATCTCCGCCATAGTTAGCCAAGCCCTGGAATACAAGTCGCAGTTAGTGGTTGGCTGTGGCGACTATGAGGGGAAAGTGAAGGCCGCCTATTACCTTGCTCAAAAAGGTGTGAACGTGGTCTTCCCCGGCGACCGATTCGAGTACCAGTTGATTGGCTACAAGGGTGAGGGTGTCTTGATGGGGACGGCACCCGTCAAGCGGGTGGATGGAGTTCCGGTGATTGGGCACCAGCCCGTCAGTTTCTCATTGGGCGAATTGATTGTGGCCGAAGACACTACCCAACGATATCCCACTCAATATTACGATGCCGCTGCCCGTTACTTCCGGCAACTTGGCAAGTTTGTGCGCCTGAATGTTAAGTACGTCTTGGTTGATGATGAGAATCAGTTGGATAAGGTTCTGGAACAAGCTTCCTCGGTAGTTGCCGTGCGGATTAGAACCGATAAAGAGGACGCCGCGCTTCGCCAGTGGTTGCTGAGCTCGCCAAAGAACCGCGCCATTCTCTTTCATTCAGGGTTGTATCCGTGGGCGCAGGGGTTGTTCGCGGATTTTCCTAGTCAGGTCACGTTTGGCGATCTGCGCCCGAGGTTCCAATGAAACTCTGCGCACTAATTCCGGCGAAGGATGAACGGTTAGGCATTGGCAGGACCCTCAGTAGCATCCTCGCGGCGGGCTTAGACCCGGCTGACGTCTACGTAGTTGATGACGGCTCTAGCGATGGCTCAGGGGATATTTCCCATTCGTTTGGTGTAAACGTCTTGTGTAACGAGAAGAATATCGGTAAGGCCAGTTCCATTGCGCGAGGGACGGAGCACTTTGGGTTATTGGAACATTATGACATCATCGCGTTGATGGATGCGGATACGGAGGTCTGCAAGGAATACTACACCGCGGTGAAGGAGAGTTTCAAAGATCCCTCCGTAGTTGCCGTCTGCGGAAGACCGCAAAGCGTCCCCTATAACTGGCTGACCGCCTATCGGTGCTACAGCTACTACATGACCCACTCTGTCTATCGTAGCGGGCAGACCGCGCTTGGAGTGATCACCGTCGCACCGGGCTGCTCTACTAGTTTTCGGACCGATACCTTCAAGCAACTGGACTGGTGCAAAGACACTATCGTCGAGGATATGGATTGCACCATTCAAATGCACAAACGCCATATGGGGAAGATCATCTATCAAGAAAAGGCGATGGTCTACACGCAAGACCCAAAGTCCCTGCGGGACTACATCAAGCAAACGAACCGCTGGTATACCGGGGCGTGGCAGGTAGGCAAGAAGCACCACATGTTCACCGGGGTGAGCAAGGTTGACCTGGAGTACAAACTCCTGCTGGGCGAAGCGCTTATCCTTTCAATCGTGCTCTGCTTGCTTCCGTTGTGGGCGTACCTGGTACCTCGTAAGTTATTCATATTCGTCACTATAAATTCGCTAGTTCTCATGTTTATTTCCTTGTTGGCAGGGTGGGACAGCAAGAGAAAAGACGTCATTCTTTTCTCGCCGTTGTTTGTGCTGTTGCAGACGCTTGACTTGTTTATTCTTCTGCGCAGTTTTTGGAAAATCGTGGTGTGTGGTAGGCAGGAACATGCTTGGAACATGGTAGCTCGCTATTAGCTGTTCCTGTCCGGTTTGCTCGTAGATTCGAAAGTGGGGAGCAGTGTTGAAGAGGTTATACAAACTCGTAAGCTTGTTGTTCCTATCCCTCACCATAGTTTGTGGGTTCGCGCTCACAGGGAACAGCCAAGAAGTACCGCATGCGGTTAAGGGCAGTGTGCTAGACGGTGTCGCTTTGCCAGGAGAAATGTGGTCAGTCAGTGGGTTCTTGAGTCCGGTAGAGAAGGGCAACATTCAATCAGAGACCTACTTTGAGCAACGTGCTGTGATATTTGCTACTTGGCATAACTCACTAACGCTCACGCCCTACGCCGGGTTAGGCCTGGGCTTTGATACAAGGGGCTACAGTTGGAACAATAAGATTCAGCCTAGCGTCGGTTTCAAGGTAAATAAACGTATCCGCTTTGGCATTCT
>QIAR01000236.1 GCA_003225595.1 Acidobacteriota bacterium
TTCAGGGCGACGAAGCGACCGAGTTCAGTGTCCTCGGCCTTGTACACGACACCCATACCCCCACCGCCAAGCTTCTCGATGATGCGGTAGTGGGAGATGGTTTGACCAACCATGACGGGCCGACGCAGGAACCGGGGCCATGTTAGGCGGTATCAGAGGGCCAAGTCAATGAAACTGACAGTCCGGTAGTGGTGCAGTTTGAAATCCACAGGGCTATGAATCCGCGTCATTGCGCGTGACGCCTGCTATGGAAGCAGGGTTGACGGATCATGTATGGACGCTGGATGAGTTGCTTGCGCTTGTTATTTCTTGAGTGCAAGCACAAGGCTAATGATCGTAAATCCAATCGTAATCATCAATGGCAGAGACCACTTTAGATTTTTCAATTCTGATGTTAGCGCTCCCACGTTGGCACTCAGGGCGCGCAAAGTGGTCAGCATTTCAGACAGGGCCATACCTTCGCTTTCAGTGATCGCTTCGATTTCTTCCGGCCCCAGCATTAGTTTGTCTTGGTATGGACCAGAATATGGCTTAGTGGAAGGTTCCGAAAGAACGATGGAACTCCACGGATAAGAAATCATCTCCGTAGGCAAGGGTGACAGGTTTCGGCGTAAGATTCGTAATTCCTATGATTAACCTCCCATGATAGCCGGGGTCAATCTGGGGTCCTGTGGTTGCGATCAAGCCCTTTCTTGCAAACTTTGAGCGCAAGCCAAAACGTGCAACGTACTGAGGGCCTAATGTAATAATTTCGAGGGCAGTGACAGTCGCAAAATCGCCAGGATTCAACAGAAGATAACCATTCTGTCGAATATTGACAACCTTCTTAGAACTAGTAGTCGCACCTTGTTCGCCGACACGTAGATCATAGGTGGCTGCCTGAACTTGCTCCTCGGAGAAAGGCTCAATCAGGATGTCGCCTTTTTTATTAGCCTCAACAATCTGGCGATCATTCAAAATCATTTGTTCGCCTTATATTCGCCCTAGGGTACACATTATTGTAGACCACATCTGCCAACCCACAAAGGGCAATCTTAGGGCCGTTCCAAGAATCAAACTGCACCACTACCGACAGTCCCGCTTACCCGTCGCCGATTCTGTCACGGACGTCGAGGCCCACGCCCGCCTTCCATCGGCCCGTAGAACTCCTTCGCTTTGGGATACCGTTTGCCGAAAAACCGCTGAATGCGCTACTTTCTTTTAATATGGATTTGCTCTCTAAACTAATTGTGAGCCTGCGCCGCAGAAGCACGGTTGTGCACCCGGGATCGCAGGCTCACTCGCTACTTACTCTCGATTCCGATCAGGCCTAAGCTGCCGTTGCAAGCTGAGAGCGCATCTGTTTCATAAACTGGCGCATGCCAGCGACATGACCAGGAGAGCGACTTTCGATCCAGGCTTCGTAGCGCTGCGCAGCTTTTTCCAAGTGCGCGAGGAACTCCTTATTCACAAACCGCTCCCGAGCCTGCGGGACGATGGGCTTGACGAGCTCCCAGACCCCGAAAAACTCGCCGCTGGTCTCAAAGAAGAGGCCTTCGTGGAGCAGACCGTAGTTGAGCAACGCGCAGGCTTGCTCCCAATAGCTGAGCACCATCATCGCGAGCGCGCCTGTTTCCGTTCCGGGCGCCGCGATTCGCATGGCGTCTTCGAGATTGTCCACGAAGTAGTTCTTGAAGAACCAATCGCGTCCCTGGCGCAGCCGGGCCTCGCGGCGCATATCATAGATCTGCAGGTGGAGTTGCGCTTGTTCGTGCGTGGGTTTTGTTTCCATGGTGCTTGTCTCCTTTTCTTTCTATTGTTTTTTATGAATCACTACGTTGAGCTTCGCCTTCATCTTTTCCAGCTTCTTCTCGCATTCGCAGCAGTCTCTGCGAGTGGCAGCAGCGACCAGCGATCTCCAAACATCTCGAGGGAGATACTCACCGGGCAGCCGGACCGGCGTTTTGATTTAGGCTTCCCAGGCGCCATTCGACACCTTATCAACATCACTTGCAAAATGCAAGTTATAGCGAGAGTTTTTGTTCGAACCCGTTGAGGATTGCATAATATAGTTACAACGGAAACAAGCCTGCCTGGTGCCAGAAGACGATACCAGAGTAGGCCTTCCGCGCATACGACCGAGTGCCTTGCGCCATAATGACTCAACTGCTGGAACGTCGTCGCTTCGAGTCGTGATCGGTGGAATCCTGAAGAGACTGATACACATTCAGCCATGCAGTTCGGACGCTCTTCCACCGGTACATCGAAGACCGTTCGTATCCATTCCGGATCAGATTAAGGGCGAGCGCTTCGTCACGGAGCAGCCGAACAATGTTACTTGCCAAAGCCTGCCAGTCACCAGTTTTCTGCAGCAATGCAATAGTATGCGCGGCAAGTAGCCGCCTAAAAGCCGTTGATGCAGATTTACTTAGCTTGGACCAAACGTCGAAAGGACATGACCCGCCCGCTTTCCATTCCCGAGAAACAGCGCTTTCCAAGATCGACGAACCTTGTCTTACGGACCGTCGGCAAGATTGCCTTCAACTACGATTTGGGTCAGGAGCTTGCCGTCCTCGGTCAGCCGCGGTTCGAATGCCGCCGCAAAAAAAGAGCACATTCATTGGGTGAACCAGCCTTGCGGGATGCCCCGATACCAGGCAGAAGTCGCAGGCCGGACCGATTGGCCGCTCATCAGTTACTTTCCTGGTGGCCTGAAGTCGCCCGAAGTCTCACAAGGCAAGTAGTAGAGATAAACTGTCTTGCCGGCACGCGCCACCGGGCTGCACGCCTCGAGCCATTTGAAACCATCGCGATGACTACCACCGCTGAACGTGTCTCCCGTCTCAAGTCTGCGTATACTGGCCGCCACCCAGCCGGTTGCTTGCTGGTAGGGATCGAGGATTTCAAATGGGGGAAAGCCAAGCCGAGCAAAGTCAGCACTTCCAAAGACACTTAGTCCGACGTGCGCAACGTGGCGTTCCTTAAGTAGTTGCGCAAGCCGTGCAGTATCCTGACCGCAATCGTAATCGCATCCCCAAAGCAGGATTCTCTCCGGATGTTGGCCCGCCAGCTCATTGAAATAAGCCACATAATCGGGATGTGCACGAAAAGTCGAAATCAGATGCCAGATCAGCAGTCCTGCTAAAAGCATGCGACCTGTCCATCGCCCCGCCCCCTCAGCTCGCCAGAGGGCCATCGCACCATATCCGCCCAGCACCGCTAGAAAGGAATAAATACAGAGGATGTGGCGGACTCCGTAATCCACTTTCACCCACGTAGTCGAAAGGAGCACCGCAAAAACACACGCTGAGGGCACTGCCAAAAGCCAGCAGTGTTTTCTTGTGCTGTCAATCAGGCTAGCAACAATTCCCAGGAGTGCCAACAGAAGGAGTGCCAGCGGGGTTTTTACTCCGACGGCCACAACGAAGAAGTACCACCATCCCGTATGGCGAATATTTCCCAGGAGATAAGAGGGACGGCCTAGAGCATTGGTTCGGAAATTCCCGGCTAGGCCCTTGAAAACGGGCGGCGCGGGGACCGGTAGATCAGCTGCGTAATCGAGTACCCGACTTAAGGACCCGGGCAGGTGAAGAGCCCGAATATCCTGCTCAGGCTGGGCAAAGGCGGTGCGCAGAGGACCAACTGAAAAGCGGTAACCTGCCCAAGAGAGTAGAAGAAACGCCAGCCCTGCCCAAATGATCGCTCGGGTAACAGAACGCCAATCGGGCGCCTGGTTCCTGCCGAGCCAGATCCAGCAGCACAGCGCCGCAACCCAACATGCAGGCAGAAATAGAAGCGAAGTAAATTTGCAGAGCGCGGCGCAAGCCGTGACCACCCCGAACAGAATTGCCGTCTTTGTTGATGGCCGCTGCAGCCAACGGGTTAGCACGAAAGCGCTTGCGGCAATGAAGACTGCAACAGGCATGTCTGTGTATGCAAACCCGGTAAATGCCAGGATTGGGGGCAAGGTGGTGAAGAAGACGACCGCGAGCAAGGCAGCGATTTCGCCCGCGAGTTCGCGAGTCCAGGCATAAACAAGGAAGACGCCGAAGGCGAAGAACGGCACCATGCCCAAACGAGCAAGAGCTAACGTGCGCCAGTAATGCCCGCCTGCGTAAAGAATATCGTCGCCCAGCCTGAAAACTGACGGCATGGTGGCAAATCGGTCGCCGGGCAATTCTGGCTGGCTTTCGACCACGGTTTTCGCCGGAAATCGAAGCCCCTCGGCAAAGGGTCCTAGAGCAGCCGCCACTCTAGCCAACGGCGGATGAAATGGATCCAGCGCATACGTACCCCTATCCAGCCACTCCATACCCGCTGCAATGGTCGCTGGTTCGTCTGCCGCTTGCGAGAGAACTTGGTATGTTGCAACGACTCGGGTTACTGCGATTACCAGCAGGAGGACGGCAAAGAATGCAGGCAAACGGCGTGAGAAGTAGGTGTGGTGACTGCGAATTGCGGGAAACAGGCGCACAGTTGCGAGAGCGCGATGGATTTGGACGGTATTGTAACGCAGCTGCGAACTGGCGTGAGCACAAAATGTAGCTGTTTGCTCAACGGGTCTCCGCGAGAAGCGAAATTGTGGCGTCATACTTGTACATACCAGCGTCTTCCAAGAGCGTAGTTTCTGCGACCAATTGCAATATTTTGCATTTCATGCGAAGTCACGCCGTGGTCGAAGCTGGCCCCGCAATGATGGAAAGCTCTTCACTGACTTCGCTCTCCCGGCAGTATATGGCTGAGTACCATTTGGCATTCTGATTGCGAGTGACGATCAATTCTGATATTTTCTCGGAAGGGTCCTAAAACGCGTGAGGATGCGATCTAGCCTTGTGCCTCTGCGGGTGCGGCTATTTCAAAACGAAACAGAACTTCAGTAGCAGAACTCTCTAGGAGCAGTTGCCATGTCCCTCGCCTGCTCGATCGGCATCATGGCTTACAACGAGGAAGCTAACATAGGGCAGCTGCTTAAGGCACTTGTCACGCAGCGTATGTCTGCCGCAACCCTGAGTGAGATTGTTGTGGTCGCGAGTGGTTGTACCGACGGAACCCAAGCCATCGTTAAGGCCTGGTGCAGGCGTGACTCGCGTGTCCGCTTGCTGGTGCAGGCCGGTCGCGAGGGTAAGGCGTCAGCCATCAATTATTTTCTGATGAATGCAAGAGAGCAGATAGTCGTGCTGTGTAGTGCTGACCTGTTGCCTGTCGAGACCGCGATTGAGCAGCTGGTGGCTCCTTTCGTCAATCCCGAGGTAGGAATCACCGGTGGCCGACCGGTACCGGTGAACGATCCCGAAACCTTCATGGGTTACGCCGCGCACATGCTGTGGAATCTGCACCACCAGGTCAATCTCGTCAGTTTCAAGGCTGGAGAGATGATCGCGTTCCGCAAAATCTTTCACCGAATTCCTTATGATACGGTGGTGGACGAGGCCAGCATCGAGCCGGTCATCCGTGGTCAGGGCTACAGCGTATGCTATGTGCCAACGGCAATTGTTTACAACAAGGGTCCGGAGACGATGAAGGATTTCTTGACCCAGCGACGGCGCATATTTACGGGTCACCTCGCGGTTCGGCACGCGCTCGGTTACACCGTCAGCACGATGAGCAGCTGGAAGGCTCTCCACCTCGTAGTTCGCAATATGACCTGGCGGCCAAAACCCTTTCTCTGGACCTGGGGAGTCGCGGGGCTTGAAGCCTATGGGCGATTCCTCGGCAGGCGGGACTATAAGAAGCGGCGTGACCACAGAGTTTGGGAAATCGCCACCACCACGAAACAAGTCAAGTTAAGGGAATCAGCTTAGTGGCAAGATGAATTCAACCGCAGGTGTTCTCGCACGAGTTCCGCTGTTCAAGCTCTATCGGAAGCTTGGCTGGCCCCAGATGTTGCCCCTCAACCTTACGCTTTCTCCTTCACCCAAGTGCAACTCTCGCTGCCTCACCTGCAACATCTGGATGAAACGCGAGAACGAACTAACATTGCAGGAATGGGAAAAAGTTCTGGCTTCGCTGGGGCGAGCACCGTATTGGTTCACGATTAGCGGCGGCGAACCATTGATGTACCCACATGTGGTGGAACTGGCGCAGTTGGTCTATCAATACTGCCGGCCAGGCATCATCAACATTCCAACCAACGCAATTTTGCCGACGATTCCGGAGAGGGTAGAGCGAATTGCGAGGCTATGCCCGGAGAGTCAGCTAATCATTAATCTCTCTCTGGATGGAGTCGGGGAAAAACATGACACCATTCGTGGCGTAAAAGGGAATTTCGAGAAGTTCGAGAAAAGGCTGGAACAACTGCTGGACTTGCGCGGCAAGTTGAAAAACCTTACCGTGGGCGTCCACACCGTGGTGTCGGTCTTTAGCGTTGGGCATCTAGAGGAAATAATCAGCTACGTGGATCGTTCAGGTGCCGATCAATTCATCACCGAGATTGCCGAACCGCGCGTCGAACTTGATACCGTGGGGCTGCCTATAACTCCCAACTCCGAGGACTACGCTAAGGCTATCGATCGACTGATAGCATACGTTGAAAGCAAACAGTACAAAGGCACGGCGAAGATCACGGAAACTATGCGCGTTGAATATTACAAGCTGGTGAAGCGGATCTTGGACGAAAAAGACCAAGTGATTGCCTGCTATGCCGGCTGGGCTAGCGGCCACATCTATGCTGACGGGACAGTCTGGCCCTGTTGCGTCCGAGCCGATAATCTAGGCAATCTCCGTGACCATCACTATGATTTCAAAGAAATCTGGTTCGGCGATCGCATTAAAAAGCTACGGCAGAGCGTGGCGGCCAAAGAGTGTCACTGCCCACTGGCCAACGCTTCTTATACCAACATGCTTCACGACCTCCCGACTCTCAGCCGGGTGGGCACAAAGTTGCTACGTCCGACTCGAATTTCGAGTGGTGGTAAAGAATCGGCGGCCGCGGAATCACCCGTGACTCCGCGACAAAGTGCCGTTTGAGGCATGTAACATGGTTTTCGATTGGTTGAACACATTTCATCAAAATATAGCGAAGGACCCGGATTATGCTCAAAAGACGCTAGCCGCTTATCGCCTCGGCATGAAAGCGAAAGGTTCAATCCTGGGGGTCGTGGTTCAAGTAGCGCCGGATTGCTGCGAAGCGGTTCGAGAACTACCGCCCAACAGGATTTATCATCCCGACCAGGCTCCCATGCTGCCACTGCCTACCTGTTCTCGTGGCCGTCACTGTAGCTGTGTGTACCGACCAGTTATGAGTTATCAGAGCAAGTAGCGGCAAATCCGGTTCTTTGTGGCATGATTCCCGGCATGTTGCTGATTGCCATCCGAAGGTCCGCATAGCTGACCCTAAGCTCAAGGCGGAGCCATCATCCGGAGAAACCGCAACTGCTCACACAGGATAGAAAGCGTGGCAATGGAATTCCTCGATAATCAGGGTACAGACGGTGATTTGGCGGGCTCTCAAGTTCGGGAGAGACCCACAGCGAAACCGCAAAAAAAGACGCTGTTAGTGACTGGGTCGACTGGCTTTATCGGCGCACATGTCACGAGAGAGCTGCTTGACAAAGGATATTACGTATACACCATCGTCAGAGATAAAAATAAATTCACTAAGCTTTTTGGAGAGAAATGTCACAATCTGGCAATTTTGGAAGGCGACTTGCTTACAAATGCCAGCCTGGAAAAGCTCAAGCAGAACGTCGCGAGCATCGGTGACGATTTTGATGCCGTTGTCCACATGGTCGGAGGGGGGCCATTAACATCGAATAGCAAGTTTACATCCGCCATTTTTGATCTGAACTACCAGACGACGTGCAATTTAGTTCGTCTCCTGGAAATAACTCACAAGCTTGATTCCATAGCTTTATTTGTGTACTTCAGCAGTTTGGCGGCTATGGGAACTCCGCGTTCGCACGGTAATACCATCGTCTATAGGGAAACGACCTCCTGCGAGCCAGTTCTCCCCTATGAACGAGCTAAATTGCGAACCGAAAATTTCCTCAGAGAGGTAACAAATAAGCACAATTTCAAGACTGTGGTCTTTCGATTTCCCCAGGTATACGGTGGCGAGGATGATCAGTTTGCAAAAATGATCAGGCTCATTCGAAAAGGAGTGTTCCCGGTAGTGCGAAACAAGGTCGGCACCCTGCCATTACTGCATGTTCAGAATGCCGTGAAAGCGACCTGCATGGTCCTCGGAAATGTGGGCCTGATTCAAGGAAACTACGACGTAAATCTTATATCGGAAAAGAGCTACTCCTACGATCATCTCAGTGAGCTCGTCAAACAGAAATATGGTACGGGCGGCCTTGTAAAGTTACCCTATTCCCTTTTGTACTTAGCGATACTCATGACTGAGAATGTGTTCAAAGTGTTTGGCAAACCTGAACCGTTGAATAGGCGGCGACTGATTTCCATGACCAAGGATAGAGTCGTTGACTGCGGAAAATTTTCAGAAACATTCGGATTTCAGTACGACCACAGTCTGCCTGCGTTCATGTCCGACCATCTACGCTAAGACCATGCCCCAAGAGGATTGTAGCCGATGATCAAGATTGCGCGAAAGGCCGCTTGGAATGCGCTGCACAGGGCCTCGGCGGCATTAGGCTTCGGGGTAGCGTCATACCGTCAGCCAGACAGGCTGCAAACAATCCACACTATCCGGCAGCTTAAGAAATCTCGCGAAATGCTGCTCACACCTCTGGAAGCCAATCAACTATTTGCTCTCGTCCGCGCTACGTCGAAGCTCGGCGGAAACATGGCCGAAGTGGGCGTTTATCGCGGAGCCTCGGCACGCTTAATCCGAGAAGCAGATCCGGCACGAAGTCTTCACCTGTTCGATACTTTTGCCGGACTTCCGGACCCGGGGGAAAACGATACAGAGATTCACTTGGGTCGATTCGAGAAAAGTCAATTCTCCTGTTCGCTCGAAGACGTCATGAAATATCTTGGCCCCTCGACCAATCTGCACTTCCATCCGGGCTTCTTTCCTGGCACCGGCGAGACTGTCCAGCACGAACGGTTCTCGTTCGTACACTCGGATGTCGATCTTTATGTTAGTAGCCGAAGTGTTCTTGAGTTCTTCTACCCAAGATTGCTCCCGGGCGGAATTATCCTCACTCATGACTTCGCGACCTGTCGCGGGCCGCACCAGGCATTCACAGAGTTTT
>QIAR01000237.1 GCA_003225595.1 Acidobacteriota bacterium
CCGCTGAAGACATGCGCGTGGGCAAGTTCTCGGGCGCAGTCGGCACATTTGCCCATCTCACCCCGGAGCTGGAAGAGAAAGTCTGCGCGCGGTTGGGACTGAAAGCCGCAGCGGTTTCCTCCCAGGTCATCCAGCGCGACCGCCATGCGCACTACCTGGCAACACTCGCGGTGATCGCTTGCACTCTCGACAAGATCGCCACCGAGATCCGCCACTTGCAGCGCACCGAAGTCCGCGAAGCGGAAGAATTCTTCAGCGACAAACAGAAAGGCTCCTCCGCCATGCCACACAAACGCAATCCAGTGACCTGTGAGCAGTTCAGCGGACTGGCACGTGTGGTGCGGTCCAATGCACAGGCGGGTTTCGAGAACGTCGCTCTATGGCATGAGCGTGACATCTCGCATTCTTCGGTGGAACGGATTATTCTGCCGGATTCCACGACCCTCGTGGATTACTTGCTTAGCAAGACTGCGAATCTGATCGATACCTTGTTCGTCTATCCCGAGCGGATGATGGCTAATCTCGACAGCACACGTGGTCTGGTTTTCAGTGGACAACTGCTGCTGGATTTGGTGGAACACGGGGTTTCGCGCGAAGACGCTTACCGCATGGTCCAGCATCACGCGATGCGCGCTTGGAAGGAAGGCCGCGACTTCCGGCAGTTGGTGATGAACGATAAGGAGATCACCAACCGTGTACCGCGCCAGCAGATCGAGCATGCATTTGATCTGAAGCGGCAGTTGCGTAACATCGACAAGATCTTCACGCGTGTATTCGGCGCTAGAGGGCCTAGATCAGCGAAGCAGCGGAAGCCTAGGAAGCGCGCCCGTGCACGGACTATGTAGGGACAGACGCCCTCGTCTGTCCGGCCGAGCAAAGCTCGGCTACAAACTGGCAGGGCGAAGCGTTTCGCATCACCTCGCTTTACCCTGGCCCTCCACCACTCGCCCGCGTTTATCATGTGCACGCCGCCTCGGAGGCCCCCATGCTCGAATTCGAATCCGTCCGCATGCAGTTCCCCGCCGATGCCAACCTCATCCTCGGCCAATCGCATTTCATCAAGACTGTCGAAGACCTTTACGAAGCCGTGGTGGGCACGGTTCCGCAAGCCAAGTTCGGGCTTGCCTTCAACGAGAGTTCTGGGCCTTGCCTGATCCGCGCGGAAGGAAACGATGACGAACTGCGTAACGCCGCCATCCGCAACGCGCAAGCGCTGGGAGCCGGACACGTGTTCGTACTGATCCTCCGCGACGCTTATCCAATCAACCTGTTGAACGTCGTGCAGAATATTCCGGAGGTCTGCTCTATTTTTTGCGCCACTGCAAATCCCGTCGAGGTCGTTGTCGCCAAGAGCGATCAGGGACGCGGCGTCATGGGTGTAATCGATGGCGGCGCGCCCAAGGGAGTGGAAACTCCTGCCGACGTCACCGCACGCAAAGAGTTTTTACGCAAGATTGGATACAAGCGATAGCAGCGTTCGTCGAATTACAAACTCTGGCTGCGGTTAAGCGCGCTGGACCCTTTCCTTCTTCTGCAGCGAGGGGATCAGCGGCCGCCGGGCGATTTCCTCCAGTCCGCTGTAAGTCCTTATCATACCCAGGCTTACGATCCACGTCGCGTGAACCGCAACCCTTGCATCTTGCGCCCCGCTAGCGGCATCCAATAATTAACTAACTAGTTAATCAATGAGGATAGTCAATCGAGTATGAAGAACCCATTGGGAATTATCGCTTCGTTTCTGTCGGTGGCTGTACTGAGTGTCGGCCTCATGGCGCAACCCGCCGGTGCGGCCCGGTACGACAGCGCCATCCAGCAAAAGGTGACGCAAGAACTGCAGGATAAAAAAGAATTTCGCGGCGTGCAGTCTAGCGTGGAGGACGGCATCGTGACCCTGAGCGGCACCGTCGACCTCTATCAGCAAAAGCTCGACGCAGCCAAGAAGGTTCGCAAAACAAAAGACGTGCAGGGCGTACGCAACCTCATCGAGGTCGCCGGCCCGAGCATCGCCGACCAGCAGCTAGAGCAGAAGCTGGCGGACAAGCTCTACTACGAACGCGTGGGCTACTACGACAACGCATTCAATTACTTCACCCTCACGGTGAAAGATGGAGTTGTGACCGTCGGCGGTGAAACTTACAACGATGTGGGACGCGACACGGCGCTGGGGGAAATTCAGCGCACGCCTGGAGTGAAGGACGTCGTGAACCACATCAAGGTATCGCCGACTTCGCTGTTCGATGACGAGCTCCGTGTCCGTGCGGCACAGGCGATTTACCGCGATTCCGCACTGGGCAAGTACGCGATAGATCCGGCGCGGCCCATCCGCATCATCGTGCATAACGGCAACATTAGCTTGTACGGCACAGTGGATAGCGCTATGGACAAGCAGATCGCCGGCATGCGGGTTAGCTCAGTACCCGGCGCGTTCAGCGTGAAAAACAACCTGGTCATAGAAGGTCAGTCGAATACTGGCATGTAACTGTACATGTAACTGTAAGTACTCTCTTCCCTCGAGGCACGGCGCAAGCCGTGCCTATTTTTTACCCGCACGTTCGGGCAAGGGTTTCGCTTTGAAGTGCAGCCCACGCTTAACAGGCTACTCGCTCGGAAGCGGCCTCAGCGGGCTTCTATCAAATATGCAGTTTTTCCAGCTACTCGCTTCGCGTACTCCGCCTTGGCTTGCTTCAGGATGGGGATGTCGGGATCAGAGTGTTTCGACAGCCGATAAAACTTCGGTGGGCGGTTCGGGCTCCGCTACTTTGGCAGCCCCACTTTGCGCACCAGCTCGGCGAAGCGTGGATCAGAACGCAGGGAATCGAGCAGGAAGTCAGTCTTCAAAGCGAGCAGACCTGGATCGCGTTCCTGATAGGCGATATTGAGCCATCTGAAGGCCTCATCTTTGTCCCCCAAGTCGGCATATAGGGTAGCAATGTCGTAGGCGGATGAATAGCGGGTCTTGCGCTGCGCCTTGCGGGTTTCGATGCCCTTAATTAGAGCGCCCTTCCAGCCCCCTGAACGAAAGCCTTCCGCCATAGCAGAAACGTAATCGGAGGCGTTCCTGTCGCCGGAGAGCTGCCCGTAGGCCCTGAGTTCTTCAATTACCTGCGGGTACATGCGTTTGCCCCAATAAGCAGAGGCCAAGCAAAAGTGCGCTCGCCCGAATGTAGGGTTCTCCTTCGCCGACTTTTTGCACGTCTCAATGGCCTGGTCGTACTGTCGTATGAGGGCGTGAATATATCCCACCTGCGTGCTGACGATCGGCGACAAGGGATCGAGCTGGTGAGCGCGATTGACTTCAGTGATGGCCTCGTGCTCCCTGCCACCAATCCAGGCGATATCCTCTGCGTACCATTGGTGCGCCGTGGCATCGTTGGGATCGAGTTCGAAGGCCCTCTTGTATTCGGCCTCTCCCCCAGCAAAATCCCAGTCGTACTCCATCTCATTGGTGCCCAGAACGGCATGGGGATGAGCCAATGACGCGTCCAACTCCAGCGCTCTGCGAGCGGCGGCATTCGACCTCGGATAGGCCTCGCTGGGATTGCCACCATAGGTAGGCAACACTCCATAGGCATCGGCCAGGCCCGAGTATGCCAGAGCGTAGCCGGGATCTTTGGCGATGGCTTGATTGAAATAGGAGATCGCGGTGTTGATGTCCGAAGCCGTTCGCTTGTTCCAATAGTAACGGCCCTTCAGATACAGCTCATACGCCTCTGGATTCTGGGTGCTTTGCTTCGTGACTTGCTGCTTCTCCGTGCCGCTCAGTTTTGACCGCAGTTTCTCTGCGATATCGCCTGCAATCTGCTGTTGTAACGAGATAATATCGGCACTCTTGCGGCTGTACTGCTCGCCCCAAAGTTGAGTGTTGTCGCCGACGTCGGTGAGTTCGGCGCTAACTTGGATCGTGTCTCCGCGCTGGGTCACCCGTCCGGTGAGCAACGCGCCTACAGCCAGCTCGCTGCCCACCTTCTGCACGTCAATATCTTTTCCCTTGTAGCGGAATATGGAAATTCGAGACTTCACCTTGAGCTGTGGCACATGCGCCAGGCTGTCAATGAGCGACTCGGTAAGCCCATCGCTCAAATAATCCGTATCCGAGGAGCCGCCGACATTCGCGAAGGGCAGCACGGCAATGGAGTCGATGGTTGGCGATGGCGGCTTCATCAAGTAGCGGGTGACAACTCCGATCACAGCTAGTAAGGCGACCACGCCAGCAGTTGCAATCCAGAGCTTGCTGCGCCGCGAACTCTTCTCGGGCGAGACTGAGGCTGAATGGGCGGCGCTTCTGCCCGACTCCGTGTCGCGTTTGAGCCTTTGCAAGTCGGTGCGCATCTCGGAAGCGTGCTGATAGCGAAGATTGCGGTCTTTCTCCAGCGCCTTGTTGATGATCCGCTCGAGTTCGACTGGGAGGTCGGGATTCAAGCGCACCGCAGGAACGGGATCTCGGTCAAGAATGGCGTTGAAAATGACTCCCGAACTTTCCCCACGGAACGGCAACGTTCCAGTCGCCATCTCGTAGAGAACGGCACCGAAGGAAAACAAATCACTGCGGGAATCCAACTCCTTGGCACGCACCTGCTCCGGTGACATGTAGGCCACCGTGCCCAAAGCCGCCCCCGGACTCGTCAGGTGGTCGGCACTCGATCCAGCGGTTGCTTGCGACATTCCGGTCGCCGTGCCTATTACCGTGCTTCCTACGGGACTAACTTTCGCCAAGCCGAAGTCCAGAACCTTGGCGTGGCCGCGCTTCGTCACGAAGACATTGGCGGGCTTGACGTCGCGGTGAACAATCCCTTCGTTGTGCGCAGCATCAAGCGCATCGGCGATCTCAATAGCTACTCCCAGCAGGAGTTCCGTTTCAAGCGGACGGCCTGAGATGTAATGCTTCAGAGTCACTCCGTCGAGAAACTCCATGGCGATGAAGCGCTTGTCCTCATGCTCGCCGATCTCGTATATCGTGCAAATATTCGGATGGTTCAGTGCCGAAGCAGCGCGAGCTTCTCGGCGAAAACGCTCCAACGCCTGCGGGTCTTGGGCTAGGTCTTCAGGCAGGAATTTCAGGGCAACGAAGCGCCCCAGCTCGGTGTCCTCGGCCTTATAGACGACGCCCATGCCGCCGCCACCCAGCTTTTCAACGACGCGATAATGCGAGATGGTCTGCCCGATCACTGGAGCAGAATCCTACGTCCGTGAAACGGGCAAGTCAATGAAAGCCGTGGAGTTGGCGGTATCTCAGAAGGGGTTGTTCCACACTGATGCGTGACACTCGTTTCTAGCGAGCGTAACGCGCTTCTATTTTATGGCGAATCACCCTAAACCTTCCGCCAAGAATGCAGACCGTGAGTTCGGCAAGTTCACTTCCGCCGCTGGGGTAAACCGAATTACAGCCGATTGATCAGCGACGCCACGTATCCCGCCCCGAAGCCGTTATCGATATTCACGACACTCACGTTCGACGCACACGAATTCATCATTCCCAATAGTGCCGCCAACCCGTCGAATGCAGCGCCGTATCCAACGCTGGTCGGAACTGCAATCACTGGAACCCCGACCAGCCCACCAATCACGCTGGGCAGCGCGCCTTCCATTCCAGCACAGACGATCACTACCCGTGCTTTGATTAGTGAATTACGATGTGCAAACAAGCGATGAATGCCCGCGACCCCGACGTCGTAAAGATGTTCAACCTCGTTGCCCATGACCTCCGCCGTGACCGCAGCTTCTTCCGCCACTGGAATGTCGCTGGTTCCAGCTGACACCACCGCGATTGTTCCTTTTCCATATTTCTCGTTGTCTCGGCGCAGCACAATCGCCCGCGCCCGCTCCCGGTACTCGGCCTTGGGCACCTTCTTCTTGACGGCGGCGAACTGCGCTGCGGTAGCACGTGTAGCCAAAACGTTACCGCCATGCTTGGCCAGTCGCGTGAAGATTTGCGCGACTTGAAGCGGCGTCTTTGCCTGACCAAAGATCACTTCCGGCATGCCCACCCGCAGCAAACGATGGTGATCGACTTTGGCAAATTCCAAATCTTCAAACGGCAGATAACGGAGGCGCTCCACCGCCTCGTCGGGCGAAAGCTTGCCCTTGCGAACCTCTTCGAACAGTTTGCGGATGGAGTCTGCGTGCATGTGGTCCACCTGGCGTTTGCTGATTAAGAACCCCGCCAAGCGGTTTCTAGATTAGCACTGAGGGTGTATTTGCAGCGTCTGTGTAGATTGTCTGGGCTCGAGTGATGTGCTCACATCAGAGAAGGATAGCGGCTACGCCAACAAGATTGGAGGCACTCAATGGTCATTGCTTCGCTACTTCCCGGCCTCTCCGCGCTCCCTCTTCCTCCCCGCGCGCACCTTGCGCACTAGAGAGAAATACATATCCCGCGCGGCGCCCAGCGGCTCCAGGTGGGTCAGGAAAAGCCGGCGCAAAACCCCGCGCGTAACCCGCCCTTCTAAGTAAGCGTCATAGAGATCGCTACCCAAAAGATATCCGAGCTGCTGAGTGGCATAGTCGAACTTCTCGCCGGTTGATTGCACGCCTTCTTCGATGGGCTTTGGAGTCTCGGGGAAGCGCCGGGGATCGAGTTCGAATTCCCGGTGCAGGATCATGAAATCCGCCATCTTCATGAACTCCCCGAAGCTGAACAAACTCTGCTGCTCCACGTCCTCGCATGTCTGCTCATACAGCTCGTACAGGTCCGCCTCTCGCAGTGGCGGCCGCGGCGGGTACACCACACGCGAGCCCAAATAGGCCAGCGCATTCTCCAGTGCTCGCGCATAGAAGAGATCTTCTGCCCCTATGGGGTCGGAGATATGCCCATTCGCGCGCAGCGGCAGCCCGCGGCAAGCATGGTGCAGGAATCGCGCGACCTCCTCGGCTGTATATGCCATCCGGAACTCGCGGACGTAGAGAGTATTCAGCCTGGCCACGTAAGCACTGCCACGTTCTTCGAGGCGCTGTAGTACGGCTTCCTTTTCTTCTTCTGCCCTGTCCTTGCGCCAAAGCAGTCTGCACAGCTGCTCATCCGAGGGGTGGCAGTGAACCTCAGGTAACAGGTCCACCAGGAATTTCGGCTGCGTGCCGTTGTGCGATGCGTAGCGATTGATGCCCAGGAAGCGCAGGAGGCCGTCGATGAGGTTGTAAACGGTCGGCGCCAGGTCAGGGGAATCCGCGTCCTTCTCGCTCCAGCGGTCCAGGCACAAGCGGTAACTCTCGTATTTTTCCAGCGGCGTCGAATTGAAAACGCAGATCACATCATCGGCCACTCGCACCGCTTCTACATGATCCTGTTCCCCCGCGGCTTGCCAATAGAGGGCGTCTACGTTCTGCAGCACGGTCAGCAGGCGCTTGTTCTTCAACCCGGCGCGCAGAAGCTGTGGCAGATGTGTAGGGGCGAGGTGCGATTCCCCGAATAGCACGACAATAACGGCATCCGGGTGCTGCGCTCCGACCTCCGCAATCTTCTCTGCTGCGTGACGGTCATGTATTGGAGCTCTTCTGAGATCGCCCCGTGGCATGCAGTCCAGGCCGTAAACCGGAGTGTTGTGCTCTCGCGCTGTTTCCAGCAGTTCGTAGAAGGGCGCCCATTCGTAGCCCCAATCCAGATCGAAGCGGACGCGCTCACGCAATTCATCTTCCTCGATTTCACGGCGCAACCATTCTTCGAGAATGTGCTGGTCGCGAGAGAAGACTGTCTCCACACCCAAAACCACTGGCCGGTCTGCTGCCTTAGCCCGTTGTGCCAAGAGTGATCCGGCAAAATGTTGCGCCGCCGGCAACGCGTGGTAGTCACCGATCAGCACGATGTCGGCCTCGCAGACCGACCGCTCCACTTTGCTTGACTCGAGAACAGACTCATACGATCGGAACGCTTGGCTGAAGTCCTGTAAATATTTGCGGCGGCTGTTGGGGTCATTCGCCTTTATTTCGCGCTCCACTCCCACTAGCGCATGCAATTGCGCTGCGCTTCGGCGGGATCGCAAACTGGCCGTGCTCGCCATAGTCGGGTCCTTAGATGCCTTCCTCCTAGATATCGCCTTCATGACGGCTTGCCTTGACTTGTCCCATCCACCGTCCCTATCCTCAACGTTCCGAGGCAATTACCGACTCGCCTCGTTGGAGCCCACTTGCCCAACCAACCGCCGCAGAACCTCACTGTCGCCACTACCGGCGCCAGCGGCTCCCTTTTTCTGCGCCAACTCCTGCTCGCCGTGGAACGTGACCCACGAGTAAAAGTGGTTAATTTCATTGCCTCCGACAGCGCCCTGCGGGTCATGGCCGAGGAGCTCACCCTTCGCGGGCGTAGCAACCTCGTCGGCCAGATTCTGGGACACGACCTGAGCAAGGCCTCTCGCAAGATCCACCAGCAATCAAATGCTGACATCGGCGCTAACGTGGCCAGCGGTTCCTATCCCGCCGACGCTATGGTTATCCTCCCGTGCAGCGTCGGAACTCTCGCCCGCATCGCTAACGGCATCGCCTCGCAACTGATCGAGCGCGCTGCCGACGTCTGTATCAAGGAGAAGCGCCCGCTCGTGCTGTGCATCCGCGAAACCCCTCTCAACAAGATTCACATCCGCAACATGTACCGGGCCGCCGACGCCGGTGCGACCGTCTTTCCGCTGATCCCTGCCTTGTACAACCGTCCCGCCAGCGTCGAAGTCATGGCGCGCGAGTTCGCCTACCGCGTGCTGGCCCACATCGGCCTACCCCAGCCCGACGCCTACCGCTGGAAGGGCTGAAAGATCTTCCACTTAGGCCCATTAATCAAGAGGGAGATTGGACGCGCAGAGGCAGTCTCAGTTTAGAAACCGGAGGGTACCAGCGGCCAGATGTCCGGTGGACATGTCCTGTGGAGGAACCCGGAGGGTTGGCGCCCACCAGGGAGAAAATGTTCCACGTGGAACACTGTGCAAATCGGTTTAATGTTCCACGTGGAACATTTTATCTATATCTAATAGCTATTGGATGAATGGCAAGTTCCTCTGCTGGTGGGGCTTGGAATGATTGCCGAAATATCGGCAGCGGCGAGGGCAGCCTTCGGCGAGTGCGAGGTGTGTGGGCTCCTCTTGCCTCGCATCGTTCTTTGCCGACGGTGCGGCAGTCGCCGAAGTGCACCGAACACTACCAGCGGCTACTCACTCGGCCAGACCCGTAACTTCGGTAATTAGCCTTCACGCTTCTACCTATGCGACGCTGTGACTCATACCGAAGTGAGTGTGTAAAGATGTTGCAGTCCAACCAGCCGATAACCGGAACCATTCTGGTTGCCGATGATCAAACCGCGAACCGCGAATTGTTAGAGGAGCTGCTGACGACGCAGGGATTGAAGGTAATCACTGTGGCGGACGGAGCAGCCGCTCTTGAAGAATCGACCAGATCGCGCCCCGACCTGGTGATTCTGGACGTGATGATGCCTCACCTGAACGGATTTGAGGTGTGCGAGAGAATCAAAGGCAACCCAGACACCTACTTGGTGCCCGTGATTTTGATTACGGCACTGTCAGACAAGCAGGACCGGTTAGAAGGTATCAAGGCGGGTGCCGATGATTTCTTGAGCCGGCCTGTCGATCGAACCGAACTGCTCGCTCGCGTACGCTCACTTTTGAAACTTAAACTGCGCACCGACGAGCTGGAGCGAGCGGAATCCGTGTTATTTGCATTGGCGCGAAGTATTGAAGGCAAGGATCCATACACACAAGGTCACTGCGAGCGGCTGTCGGAATATGCGAGCTTGTTAGGTCAACATCTCGGGTTCCCTCCGGATCAAGTCACTGCTCTCCATCGAGCTGGCATCGTCCATGACATCGGAAAAGTTGCCGTACCGGACGCTATTTTACTCAAGCCGGGACGTTTGACCGAGGACGAATGGCAGGTCATGCGGGAGCATCCAGTTGTGGGCGAGCGCATCTGTGCTCCCCTGAAATCCTTCCGGTTAGTTCTTCCCATCATTCGTCATCATCACGAGAAGCTCGACGGCTCCGGTTATCCAGATGGGCTTCGAGGAGACGTCATCCCTGTTACCGCCAGGGTGCTGCAGATTGTCGATGTTTTTGATGCGCTGACAACCGAAAGACCCTATAAGCAGGCCTTTTCCATTACCAATGCACTTCAAACCATGAAACAAGAGGTAGCTAAAGTTTGGTGGGATCCGCACATTTTTGAACAATTTGAGCGGCTTGTCAGGAGCGGCACGGCGGATTCTCTATCTCGAAGCGCAGCGACCGGGCGGTAGGCAGCGAATATACCGAGCATTACAAAAGATCAGGGCTCGAATGACAACGTCAGCCAAGATTGAGAAATGGGTATCAAAGGGCCGGTGGCGTCTCTACCTGCTGTTTCTGTTGTTGATGGGCTTGCCCATCGCGTTTTTCTCGTACTCCGCAGGTCGGGTGTTGAAACAGCAAACCGAAAGGCAGGCCATCACTGAAAGCAGCCAGATTGCGCGAGTCTCGGCCACGCTCGTTGAGGAGCACTTTCGCCAGAGCACGGCGTTCCTGGAATCAATTGCCAGGCGCCCGTCATTCCGCAAGGCGTGGAAAGAAGGAGATCTGAGCTTACTGGGATGGACCCTGAAGGAAGCGGCTGGCTTGCGCCCTGACTTCGCATACATCGGTATGTATGACCTCGGAGCCACGATTCGCGCAATCCAACCGCCTAATCCGG
>QIAR01000742.1 GCA_003225595.1 Acidobacteriota bacterium
TGCTTCAGCCATCGAGTTAGGGCAAATCGCTTTCCTCGCCAATCTTTCCTGCCTCTATCCAGCATACATTCGCGGTGAGGCGTATCTAGCAGCCGGACAAGGCAGCGCGGCTGCCGCCGAGTTTTCGAGGCTTCTCGACCACAGCGGGATTGTCTGGAACTGCTGGACGGGGGCCTTGGCGCACTTGGGGTTGGCTCGTGCCAACGCTTTGCAGGCGAGAACCTCGCAGGGAGCGGATGCCGATGCCGCACGTGTAAGGGCGCTCGCCGCCTACAAAGATTTCCTCACTCTTTGGAAAGACGCCGACCCCGACATCCCCATCCTGAAACAAGCCAAGGCGGAGTACGCGAAGTTGCAATGAGCTTCTTTGCTGTGTTAGGGGTTGCGATTGACCTGATCTTCAAAGAGAAATGAGTAATCGGTGAATGTGCCTGTGTAACCATGGGTAAAGACGATTACCGGATGCACGCCTTTTGTCATAGCAGCGTCCAGGCAGCTATTTGTCCGCACCTCTGGCAGGGGCACTCCCGCGAGTCGGGAAAAATGGCTCCAAACCTTTGGCGAGGTATATTCCGCCGGGCGACAGCCTTGACTGAGAGCCGCCGGATACCAGAACCGCACCAGCAACTCTCGTTTGGTGCCATTCGCCAAGTAAGGATCGTTTCGGGTGGAGTCAAGCAGGTCCATCAGGCGCGTCCCAACTTTGCTAGGCCCCGTGGGAATGGGCACGGTTGCAATCCTGTTCTTTGATATAGCCGACCGAACCGCCGCATTGCTCGCAACGTGGCCGAAGCCTTTGCCCGATAAACTTACGAGCTGTGGGCTGCCCGCACTATCGTCGCTGATCGAGACATTAGCGTGCTTGATCCCTGTCGTTTTCGGTTTGAATGTCACATTGATAGTGCAGGACTTTCCAACTGCAACGCTGTTTGCCTTTCCCTTATCACCAACCAGATCGTTTCCCGTAGCATGCCGACCCCTGGTCTGGCCAACGTGAGATGCAATGGCGGTCACGCTTGGATGAATGCAGAGATCCTGGTCGTTCCTCATCCGTACTATTAGACAGATACGATTATATTCGGATTTTCTAATTGCCCATCGATTCCACCAGGGTAACGATGGCATTCACTTTGGAAATTCGCACGATGATCGGCGTGCACTCGTGCCTCGCGTTCCGCACACCGAAGAACTCCGCCTCGCTGATGCTCTGAACATGCCTCTGGTCGGCCAGTGGTCTAGGTCTCGCCCGAGCGGTTCCAGGTCGGCTTTCTGTCCATCAAGGTTGCAGCAGAATTCTTTTCGTCTGCAGTGCCGGGACACGGCTGCTACGTGTCGTACATCTCCAGTTCCTGCTGCAACACAAACAGCAAATAGATGGCTGATCTTAGCTCATGAATCCGCCATGCCTGACAGCGACGGCAATCCGTCGCTTAGACGTGCCGAGGACGCATTGAGTGCCGGAGGGGCGAAGCCACTATGCTGCCCACCGTTTCGTATTTTCTTCGTGGCCTAAGTCATTCATTGACAATAGTTAGTACAACGAAGAAACTCGCCGCCTTGCATTTCGGGCCCCGTTCTCTGGAGGCTACACGTTGAAAACCCCTCACTTGCTTGCTGTTCCTCTCGTCACTCTGTTGGACGAACGTCTGTCTGGCCGACTCTCCAATCCCCGTGGGCACCCTGACCTATATCGGGGACTTCCCCGACCACAGCGCTTCCGTCTTCACCGTCCGCTTCAGCCAAAACCTGAACGGGGCCTTCATGAATCTGAACATCAACGGCTACGACCGGGGCTGGTCGGTGCAGCAGCTCGAATGGAGCGATGAGGTGTTATTCGCCCAAGGCTTGCTCACCGGGCCGAGCGGGCCCGCCAACCGGAGTTGTCCTTACGATACGGTGTGCTTTACCTTCGTACCCTACCCTTGGGCAACTTTCAGCTTAAACGGCAAGCCTACGCGGGTATGGAAGCCGTTTGTGACTTCTATGACCAATCCCCACTGGATGCAGTCCGCTACTCTGTTTTTGGTTCCGGTGCCCGAGCCGGGAAGTTTAGCTTTGGTAGGTACCGGGCTGCTGGGGCTGGCCGAAATGAAGAGGAGAATCAAGCCATGAGACTTTCACAAGCGATTCTTTTGGGCAGCACGCTATTGAGACCCGTAGCAGGAGACTTGGAGTTGCCCGGTGACTGTGGCGCCTTAGGGATGGCGGAGAGGGCGGTCGGTGCAGGCTGGTCCTATTGGCCGTGGCTTCTCACGATGCGCTTGGCTGCTCCTTGCCGGTGCCCATTTCAGCCTCTGCCAGCAGCGTGGGTAGTGACGCATCTATTTGGATGCCACGTAGCAGAAGAGTTTTTAGACTCGTTTCGTAAGAAGGGGTGGGTGCGTAGCGATGAGCGCTGGACGCTCGAGCAACTGGTGGACTGGGTACGCTCGGTAGAGCCCGCGGAAGCGGAGACCGGAAGAAGGGCATCGGCCCCGTGTACCGTCTGAAAGAGTGAGGATAAACGGATGCTGTCATCCTCGGGGCCATCGGCCCCGAGATTGCAGTACGCCCTCACGGGCGACAAATCAAAATCGCGTGCCGCCTACCAGGACTTCTTTGGCCTCTGGAAGGACGCCGACCCCGACATCCATATCCTGAAGGAAGCCAAGGCAGAGTACGCGAAGTGCAGTAACGGGGGGACAAGAGTTGCCGAGGCCGAGGTTTTGTTACGGGCCTCTAAAACTTATTGGAAAAGGGTGCGCTTCCTGATTTCGAAGGCGCGGTCAAAGAGTTTCATCCCGAAGTCCCGCACCTCTTCGACAGTCCAGCCGAGGTCGACGGCCATCTCCTCGAAGGTCATTTCTTCGGCGAGGCATTGGAGGTAGCGCTGTTCTTCTTCGGAGAGTTGCAACTGTCGAACTCCAGAATGACCATGCCGAGATCGTCCGCAAATGGCGTGATGTTCAAGCCAGGGATCGCCGTGAGGAGTTGATCTACGAGCAATCCCACTGCGTGATCGTGCCCCGGACCCGATCCGGAGTTTTTTACGTGTAGCTGCTCAAGCTTTGCCGAGTTAAGATTTCAAGGGTTCCTGCGAGAAAAGGATGATTTCAAGGCGCAGCTTTCTCAAAGCAGTTTCCGCGTCGGTCGCTCTAACGACAGCGTCTCGTCGGCTGCTTTCCTGGGCTGATGAAGCAGTCGAAGTTCCCGGCAAAGAGGGCTTGATCGTGCGCTCGGCCCGCTTCCTTGACCTGGAAATGCCGCCGGAATTTTTTGATTCTTGGATCACTCCGGTCCCGCATTTCTTCGTGCGCAATCACATGCACGAGCCCAACACACTGGGTCCCAGT
>QIAR01000238.1 GCA_003225595.1 Acidobacteriota bacterium
CCGCGCCCTTGCGTCATCGAGGTTAGGTCGGCGCCGTAGGTGAGCATCTCCGCCATCGGCACCTCGGCTTTCACGACGGTGTTACCACCCTTATTGTCCATTCCCTGAATGCGCCCGCGGCGGCTGTTCAGATCGCCCATGATCGTACCCGCGAATTCATCAGGTACCGTGATCTCGACCGACATGATCGGTTCGAGGAGCGTGGGTTTGGCTTGCTCCATCGCTTTTTTGAAGGCGATCCGCCCGGCCATCTGGAAGGACAGGTCGTTTGAGTCCACGTCGTGATACGACCCATCGTAGAGAATGACCCTAAAGTCTACAACTGGGTAGCCTGCCAGGTATCCCCGGGCCGCTGCGTCCTTGATCCCCTTCTCCACCGCCGGGATGAAATTCCTTGGAATCGCGCCGCCGAAGATGTCATTGACGAACTCGAATTCCGCACCGCGGGGCAGCGGCTCCATCTTGATCTTGCAATCGCCGTACTGCCCGTGTCCGCCGGTCTGTTTCTTGTGACGGCCCTGCACATCTGCCCTGCCGCGGATGGTCTCACGATAAGGCACCTTCGGCGCTTTCAGGTTTACCTCGGTGTGATATCGCTTCTTTAGCTTTGCAACCGCGACTTCAATGTGCTGCTGTCCCGTACCTGCAATCAGGAATTCCTTCGTCTGCGGGTCGCGGAAGAAGCGCAGCATTGCGTCTTCCTCCATCAACTTGTGAATCCCAGGCCCCAACTTGTCTTCATCGGCGCGGCTCTTGGGTTCGATGGCAAACGTAATCGCCGGTTCCGGCAGAAGCACTTTCGGATACTGGATCGTTGCTCCTTTGTCGCCCAGGGTGTCGCCGGTGAGCGTTTCCTTCAGCTTAGCCACGGCGCCGATGTCGCCGGCGCGCAATTCGGTAACCGGAACCGCGGTCTTGCCCTGCATGATGGAAATGTGCGCCAGCTTCTCCGGTGAGCTGCGCGTGAAGTTCTGTACCGTTGCGTCGTTCTTCACCACACCCGAGAACACTTTGAAATACGAAATGCGTCCGGCAAAAGGATCCGACACAGTCTTGAAGACGTACAGCGAGACCGGCTCCGAGTCGGCAACCTTCCGCCGAGGCGGCTCGCCGTTGCCCGAGGTTACCTCACCCTGCATCGTCGCCCGTTCCGTCGGCGCCGGCGTGTAGTCGACGACGAAGTCCATGAGTTCATCCACTCCGACGTTGCCCAGCCCGGAAGTAAAAAGCACCGGGAAAATCCTGTCTTCGCGAATAGCATCGTGCAAGGCCGGGATCAGGTGTTCTTCCGGAATCGTTCCTTTTTCGAAAAATTCCTCCATCAGCTTGTCATCACCTTCCGCGACCAGTTCAACCAGCTTCTCGTGCGCTTCCTGGGCTGCGGCTTTCAGGTCGTCAGGGATTTCGCCTTCCTTGCCCTTACCGTTTCCGCCCAGTTCGTAGGTGCGCGCCTTCATACGGACCAGGTCCACCACACCGCTCAGATTCTTTTCGCTGCCAATTGGCAATTGCAATGGAGTCACCGTGCGCCCAAACGCTTTGGTAAGCGATTCAAGCACACGATTGGCATCGGCGCGCTCGCGATCCATACGGCTCACCACGATCATTCGCGGCAGCTTGATTTCGTCGCAGTAGCCCCACACGCGTTCGGTCACTACTTCCACGCCGGCAACTCCATCCACTACCACGAGCGCCGACTCAACCACCGGCAGGACCATCTTCACTTCATGTACGAACATGTTGAACCCGGGGGTGTCTAGCAGGTTGATCTTGGTCTTGTCCCATTCGGCGTAGGCCACGCCCGTGGTGATCGACATCTTGCGAGCGATCTCTTCGTCGTCGTAGTCGGTCACCGCGCTACCGTCATCCACCCGGCCCTGTCGCTGTGTGGCACCGGCCGTGTACAGCATCGCTGAAACCAGCGAGGTTTTCCCCGCATGCCCGTGACCGATCAAAGCCACGTTGCGGATGTTTGCGCCTTCGTAAACTTTCACGGATTCGCTCCTTGAGCAGGCGTCGGGAAGAGCGGTTCGGCCCGGAAGAAGGATCAGGACAGGATACAGGCCAGCCCAACATTGCCTGCGAAAACTTCGATGCTAACACAGCGGAAATTCAAGGCTCAACTGCGCTTCAAGTGATAGCATGTGCATTCCGCAAAAGTCTCTGCATGTTTTCCCAACTCACTAAATTCACGGACATCGGGCTCCTCCTGCTGCGGCTCATGGTCGGGGTCGTATTCCTCACCGGCGGCTGGAATCACCTGAAAGATCCTGGTGAACGAAGCAAGGACATTGGCATAAGCAAGGGCTTTACCCTGTTCCTCGGAGCGGCTGAACTGACGGGAGGCCTTGGCGTGGCCTTCGGCGTACTCACCCAGCTCGCGGCGATGGGATTGATCCTGCTTATGCTGGGTGCCATCCAGAGAAAAATTTTTGTGTGGCACACAGACTTCTGGGGCAAGAACGCCTCCGGCTGGCATTACGACCTGCTCTTTGTAGTGATGAACCTCGTTATCCTCTTCACCAACGGCGGGCGCTACGTCCTGCTATATTAAGCTGCTTCCCGTTTCAGATAGAGGTTTTCCAATCCATTTTCGCGGCTTTATCGTAGTTGATCACAACGGGACTACTGCAACGCGAAACAGGAGAACATCGACAATGAGACTCAAAATTGCTGCCTTCGTTTCTATGACGATAATCGCACTGACATCGACCGTTCCCGTCTGGGCCGCACGGCCACAAGCCACAGCGCCGCCTCAAGGACAAAGCCTCTACAAGCGCCTCGGTGGCTACGACGCATTGGCGGCTGTCACCGACGATTTCATTGCCCGCCTGGCCAGCGACCCGCAGCTCAAGCGCTTCTTCGTCGGCCACAGCACGGAATCGCTGAAGCAGATTCGCGGTCACATCGTGGACTTCCTGTGCCAGGCCACTGGCGGGCCTTGCGCCTATCACGGCCGTGACATGAAGACGGCCCACACCGGCCTCGGTATCACCGAGGACGACTGGACCGCCAGCGTCAAGCACCTCACGGCCACCTTGGAGAAGTTCAAAGTCCCAGAGAAAGAGAAGGGTGAGGTTCTCTCAGCCATTAGCGGTCTCAAAGGCGACATCGTAGGGAAATAGATATCCTCGATGCAGGCAGGCGTCCTCGCCCGTCCACGCGTCCTTCCATTAGCTGATCGAGGGACGGGCGTGTCGCTCGTCCATTTCCACGTTTTGCGTACTGGCCTGGATTGACCAGTTGAATCGTAGCCGTTTCGTAGCCTATTCTGTTATTCGAGGTTCGAGCCCAAGCTGCCGCCTGTGGCCGAAACTAAGGGCAAATGCGTCGGCACGCCGCCAGATCGCTGCTGTTAGTCATGCAGATGGGGATCCTCGTTCCCTCGGCGCTGGCCGTGTTGGCCGCTCCTCCGCACGCCTGCTGCCTGCGCACGAAGCCCCACTGCCATAGTTCTAGACCGGGTGAAGAGCTCACTTTTCACGCCGCCAACTGCGTGCGGCACGATTGCTGTCGCGCCCTGCCCGCGACGCACTCCGCGAAACCCCAGCCAGCTCTCTCGACGAAGATTACTCACGATTGCCAGACTATCCACAAAAACCTCAACTTTGCCTATAACCACGCCTCCTTCAACACTTCGCGCTCTGTCCGCGCCCCTCCAAGTTCCTCCATTTCCTGATCCGACAGTGCAGAAGCGCGGCGCACACCGACTGTGCCTGGTGCTGGCCGCCCTTCTCCCGCACTTCTATCATCCCGAGCAAGCTATGTACTTCACGCAGTGAAGGACATCGCGAGTCGAGGAACCTTCTGTTTTGTCTGTCGCTTCCTATTCGGGGAGACGAGATGAAATTTCGCATTCTGATTTTGGTGAGCCTGCTCCTGCTCGTTGCCATCGCGAGCGCCACAATTTTTGGCTCCGTCCGCGGGCTCATTCACGACCCGCAGCACCGACCCGTGCAGGGAGCACGGGTCACCGTCCGTGCCATAAACTCGGACTGGTCACAAACCGTTACCAGCGACGACTCGGGCGAATTCCACTTCGACACGGTCCCACTCGGCGAATACCAGGTCACCGTCGATACACCGGGCTTCGCGCCGCAACAGCAGAAACTCACCTTGACTTCAGGCCGTGAAGCCAGACTCCACTTTGGCCTGACTGTCGCCCGCGCCAATGAAACTGTCGAAGTCACCGACGTGCCTCTTGCCGTCAACCCCGAATCATCCACCACAAGCACTGTGATCAGCCGCCAGCAAATCAATCAGACTCCGGGTGCCGACCAGACCAACAGCCTAGCCATGATCACTAACTTCACGCCCGGCGCCTACATGGTCCACGACCAGCTCCACATCCGTGGCGGACACCAGGTCTCATGGCTGCTCGATGGCGTGCCCGTGCCCAACACCAACATCGCTTCGAACGTCGGCCCGCAGTTCGATCCCAAAGACATCGATTACCTCGAAGTTCAGCGCGGCGGCTACAATGCCGAATACGGCGACCGCACCTATGGAGTCTTCAACGTCGTGACGCGCTCTGGATTCGAGCGCAACCGCCAGGCCGAACTCGTTGCCAACTACGGCAGCTTCAACAACACCAACGATCAGATCAGCTTCGGCGATCACACGGAACGCTTCGCCTACTACGGCAGCCTCTCCGGCAATCGTACCGATCTAGGACTCGAAACTTCCTCGACCGAAGTCCTCCACGACCACGCTACTGGCCTTGGCGGTTTCGCTTCACTCATCTTTAATAAGACACCGTCTGACCAGCTCCGCCTGGTGACGTCGCTGCGCGGCGATCACTACCAGGTGCCCAACGACCCAGACCAGCAGGCCTCGGGCATTCGCGATATTGAAAATGAGCGTGATGCGTTCGCGAATTTTTCCTGGCTGCACACTGCCGGGGAAGGCGTGGTACTTACCGTCTCGCCCTTTTACCATTTCAACCGCGCGCACTACATCGGCGGACCCGAAGACTCCCCCGTAATCCCCGAAGATGATCGTGGTTCGTATTACTTCGGTGGGGTCGTCTCTGTCGCCGTGACCCGAGGCCGTCACAATACCCGCTTCGGACTCCAGATCTTCGGCCAGCGCGATAATCAATTCTTCTCGTTGACCAACGACTTTGATCGAAGCGCTATTGATGGGAATGATCTTGCCTTTGAATCGCCGTGGAAGGGCACGGCTTTAGCCGTGCCGATAGGCGCCTCAAACCCGAGGGCTTTAGCCTCTGAGGGAATGGCCATACCAGTCGACGGGAATTTGTGGGATCTTGAAAAAAGTATCACCCGCGCCAGGAGCCAATTGCTGCGCCACCGCGAAACACTCTCCGGCAACGTCGACGCGATCTTCCTCGAAGACCAGTATAGGTTGGCCGGTTGGTTAACACTCAATGGCGGCGTACGCCTCACTCACTTCGATGGCACGATCAGCGAGAACGCCGCCGATCCGCGCATCGGCGCCGCCTTTCGCATTCCGAGGCTCGGTTGGGTCGCGCGCGCTTTCTGGGGGCGATACTACCAATCCCCGCCGCTGCTCACGGTTTCGGGACCACTGCTCGACCTCGCAGCCCAGCAAGGCTTCGGTTTTCTGCCGCTACGCGGCGAGCGCGATGAGCAGCGCGAATTCGGACTCACCATTCCCTTCGCTGGCTGGAGTTTCGATGTCTCTAATTTTCACACCGGCGCCCGGAACTTTTTCGATCACGACGTGCTTGGCAACTCCAACATATTTTTCCCGCTCACTATCGAACGCGCTCGCATCCGTGGATGGGAGGCCAGTGCTACCTCGCCGCGTATCGGCGGACGCATCCAGTGGCATCTCGCCTACTCGCACCAGTACGCTCAAGGATTCGGCGGCATCATCGGCGGCCTTACCGACTTCACGCCGCCCGAAGATGCTTATTTCTTCCTCGACCACGACCAGCGCAACACTCTCTCCACCGGCTTCAACTTGAACTTGCCCTGGCGGATGTCGTCCGACTTCAACCTGAACTACGGCTCGGGCTTCCTCGACGGTGACGGCCCAAACCACCTGCCGTCGCATACGACTTTTGATCTGGCTTTGGGAAAATCGTTCGGAGAGAACTGGAGCGTTCGCCTGACCGGCTTGAACTTATCGGACCACCGCTATCTCTTGGACAATAGCAACACTTTCGGCGGCACCCATTACGCCAATCCGCGCGAGTTGTCGGTCCAGTTGAAATACAGGTTCCGGTACTGACGCATCATGTCCATCGGAATCCCTGACACCAACCCGCACCTTCGGTTACCATTGATTACACGAAGACCGCAATTCACCATGTTTCAGCGCATCGAAAGAATTTATGAGAAACAACCGTTCTTTCTTCGCTCTCGCCATCCTGCTCATTGCATCGCTAGCCGCGGCTCAGGACACGACTGCCTCCATCCTCAAGCCACCCAAGGGCGCCCAGGTTGCCATCGTTGTCTTTGAGGATCTCGAGTGTCCGGATTGTGCCCGCGCCGCGCCCCTGTTGGAAGAGGCTGCCAAAACCTACAACATCCCCGTCGTGCGTCACGATTTCCCTTTGGCGAAGCACCCCTGGGCCTTCGATGCGGCCGTGCTCGCGCGCTACTTCGACACACATTCCAAGAAGATGGGCAATGAATTCCGCGATACCGTCTTCCAGCACCAGTTAGAAATCAACAAAGACAACCTGCGTGCCTTTGCGGAAAAATTCGCAGCCGAGCACAAAGTTGATTTGCCATTCGTCGTAGATCCGCAAGGCAAGCTCGCCGCTGAAGTGACGGCCGATCGTAATCTCGGTACCCGCATCGGCCTCGAGCACACGCCGACCATCTACGTGGTCAGCAATAACACTCAGGGCAAACCTTTCGTTGAGGTCGTGGACCGTAGCCAGCTCTTCGCCATGATCGATAGCATGAAGCGCGAGTAGGAAGTCTGCCTTGGTTGGCCCGGGCAAAGACTAATTTTCGCCGGAACTGGAGGAAACCGTTTCTTCGTCGGATTCCGCGTCCTCGGCGTCTTCAAAAAAATGCGTTTGGCTGGAACCCAGTGCATCTTCCGGGCCTCTCGCCTGTTTCTCCAATTTTCGCTGGGTCTTGCGTTCCAATTTCTCGCGTTGCTTCTCCTGACGCGAGCGCTCCTTTAAACGTTTGCTAAAGCTCGAACGACCTCGACCAGGCATGTATACCTCCAGGCGACACTTCTGTCGCGGGCTGCGGCCGGTCAGAATAATAGACCACGGCTCGAATGAAATCCATGGAGAGCGCTACCAGCGGGGTTCCCGAGGTTGACGAGCATGATCGCGATAGTCATCGCGACCAAATCCGCCCGAGCGTTGACCACGCGGACCCGCGCTTCGCTCGGTTTTTGGTCGTGCCTCGTTTATCTTTAATGCGCGGCCACCTAGCTCTTTGCCATTTAAGGCCGCAGTGGCTTTATCCGCCTCGCCTGCGTCCTTCATTTCGACGAACGCAAATCCGCGCGCCCGCCCGGTTTCTCTGTCGGTGACGATGCTGACCCGCTCAACTGCTCCATGCGCCTCGAACAACCCACGAAGTTCGGCTTCAGTGGTGCTGTGCGGAAGGTTGCCCACAAAAAGATTTTTCATAATATTTCCTCTTTGGGTATTTCAATAGCCGATAATTCGGTGTGCGGTAATTCAATGGCCGGTAAGTCAATGGATGATAATTGAATCGACGGTAAGCCAAGAGATGCTCCCAGTTCAGTTGGGGAGGACTTGGAGTGCAGTTTTACGGCCTCACTCCAGGACTGCTGCGGACGTTCGTCATTGGCGGATATTTTCTTCCCGCGGGGATCCTTCAAAGACAACCTCGTCGCTGCAATCCGCCATGATGCCTCCTGAAAACCCCAGCGTCGAGGCAAAGCTTCACAGGCAGTCGTGAATAGTGCTGCGACCGTTCTTGCCCAGGGCTCCCCACCAATCTCCCCCGGAAGGGGCAAAACGACGTCCAAGCACGGAGACTCGGCGAGATATCCTGGTTTGCCGACCAGATATGCGATCCTCTGTGGTGGTTTGGCGCTCTTGATCTCAAGACAAAATTCCTCCACGTTGCCAGAATCGTTTCTCACATCCACCAGCACCAGATCATAGGTATCTACCCGCCACAGCGACCGTGCCTCGCCGATGTCGGCAGCGCAGTCAACCTCCACGCCGAGTTTCCGCAGAACCCTCGCCCGTAGATCGCGCTTTGTAGCGTAAGTGGCGATGAGCAAAATTCGCTTTTTCTCAACCTTCACAGGAAAGGAGAAAGCGGCTGATAGGCTAGTCATGAGAATGCACCTTTGCCTTGCTTACGGGTAGAGACTTAGCTTCCTGTGTCTCTGAACTAGGGGAAATGTCTTGTGATACCTTGCGCACGGTAGACGGGTCACTCTCCCCCTTGTTTGTCACTGCATTGCACAACTCTTGGTTCCTTCTTCGCTGGTGAATTCTCTGTTTACGTATCCGGTGAAATCTGGACTTGTCACCATTGATTTTTGACATCCATCTCCTTTGCTTTGCCCGCACCTGTCATCTGTGAAACCACCTAAAACCGATTTCTTCCCGCGTCGCGAGCTGCAAGCCCCGCACCCGAGAGGTTGGGTTCCCTGCTGAATACAGCCAGCGAGACCGCAAACAATCCCAGCGTCGCCAACTCCAGCGCGTAAAACACACCGCGAGAAAGCGCCACCGGCATAATCGGATTGAACACGCCGGCAATTCCGAGAAATACCAGCATCCACGAGAATCTGGCGGTGCGAACCGCCTGTACTGAAACCACAATGGCTCCGGCCCAAATGACCAGCGAAAACGGAACTCGATATTCTGGGAAAGAGTGCCAGGATACGGCGATTAGTAATGCGGTGATGCACGCGAGTGTCATGATTCTTGTCAACATAAACGGCCAACCCTCTTCAGGCTAGTGCGAACGCTTTCAGTGCTGCCGCACGAATTGTGGGGAAACCCTTCGTTCGGACAAAAGCCAATAGGCTTTGATATACGTAGTGCGCCTTCTTCTTAAATGGCGAGTCTTCTCAATCGCGAAGGCGCAGGGTCGGTATTTTACGATGGGTCTTCGTGGTTAAGCGCTAAGATGAGTATACGCGCTTTAAACTGAATTGAGAGAAGATACCAGCCTTTCGTAACCCCGCCGAGGGAGGCGGAGCACTCCTACTCACGACCAGCAATCAAGTGGAGACCCAATCGCAGAGTTGAACTCGTCCAATCGCAGATTATGCGCGGTACGAAGCGGCGGCGGTGCGCTCTTACCGCACCTTTTCACCCTTACCCCAGCCTTGCAGCCGAGGCGGTATGTTTTCTGTGGCGCTTTCCGTCGACCGGGCTTGAACCCGGCCTCCCGGACGTTATCCCGCACACTGAGTCCCCGTCGCCGCTATGGTTGCAGAGCTTCAAGCTGCCTTACTGGCAGCCGGATACAAAGACGGCTGAGGAGCAGCCAAGCTGGCCTCCAAAGCGTCGAGCTTTGCAGGCAGTTTGGAGATCTCTTCACTGTACACGTCCCTGACCGAAGCCCGGCTGGCGTCAACGCAGCGTTCTCGCACCCGAGTGAGCGATTGGGCTGAATCGGCCGATTTGGATTGAGCTTGCGCCATGTAGGCCAGAGCAAGATGATAGTAAACGCCGCCATCGTCAAACAGGCCACCTACTCGAACGGCAATGGCCTTTTCAAACTCCTCAATAGCCTTGTCGACGGCGTCGTCGTGGAGGTAGATCAAGCCCAAGCATTCGTGCTGATATGATTCGGGTTGGTACTCTTCTCGGCTTGATTGCTCCGCTTGAGCGATTAGCTCGCTCGCCCTCTCCACAAGACCCAGAGCCTCCTTCAAGTTTACCCTGCGCTCAGCAAACGTCATCGCCAGACCAACGTAAGTCATTCCCAGAAGATCCTCTACAGGCTTGTCCTCGGTGTCATTCAAATACTTAGAGCGTTCCCCCCCGCCCTTCTTGTACCTCTCCACTTCCACAAGCGCCTCACGAAAGGTGTCCTCAGCGTCGTCGAACGCCTTGGCTTCAGTGTAGGTCAGTCCCAATTGAACTCGAGTCTCGAGCGGTTTGAAACCCATCGATTTGGCCACGTTGAAATGGTAGAAGGCCTGATCGTAATTCCTGAGGTCGGCATGAAATCGGCCCAACCAGTAGTGCGTCGAGGCCCGAGTTTCCCATTCTTCGGATAACTCAAGTGTCTGGTCGAAAATCTCGATCACTCGCGTGAATACCTTGCGGCGCTCTTCCGAGCAACGAATGAGTACGCCACGCTCCCAGTATGTGTACGCGATTCCCTCAAGGCTTTCCGGGTCATCGGGCCGTATATCAAGGCAGATTTGCCACTCGGACTCCGCGCGTTCGTAGTCCCCGAGTGCATGATAAATACCCGCGAGCAGCCTGTTCTCAACGATGCCCATCGGGTTCCGCTCAATCGCGTCCTTAGCGTTCTTTAGCGCTTCATCAAGCTTGCCTTCGTCCTTGCAGTAATTGGCCAAGTCAACGTAGAGTGTCCTCTCGCGTATCTCCCAATCACTCAGCTTGCCGATGGCCGATTGAAGGCATTTTTGGGCCAACGCGAATTTTCCCCTCCAGGAGCATCTGCTGCCAGTCCAAATTGCCTTCTGCGCATAAGCCCAATCCCACTCCTTGGAAACCTTTGCTGGGCAGTGCTTCCCTGACCGGAGAGGTAGTACCCACTGCAGGCGATCCGAGAATTCTTTCTCGCCAAGTTTGGTGTACGCATCTCCCAAGGTTTTGAGTGTCTCCTCGTCAGCTTCCCAAGCATAACTCATGGCTTTCTGGCAGGCGGTCATTGCATCTTGTTTGTCTTTTGCTTTGTCTTTTTCGTCCTCGGTTTCTGAATACAGGGTAGCCTGCACTTTGGCCAGATTAAGCCAGAGCAAGAAATCCTCGCGGATCCGCAGAGCGTCTTTGTAGCTGTCCGCAGCTTGCCGGTTTTGCCGTGAGTGCTGCAGGACCATTGCCATCTGGATGTGGATTTCTGCATTGGTTGAATCTAAGTAACGGGCTTGGTAGAAGATGGGGCTGCTAGCTGCAGCCGCGTGGCTATCCGGTGCGGCTATGGCACAAGCTACAGCCAAAGCGAGCAGACAATCCTGGGCTGTGCTCTTCGCCTCCCCGACATGCGTACCCGTCCATTCGGCGTGGCACAGAGCCCGCCAGGCGAGCGCCGCCGACAATGCACGACTTTCGATGGATCGTGCCCAGACCTGTGGTGGGTCTCCGGCTTTAAGTTTCTGGCCCAGTTCGCTTTCATAGCGGCACGCCAGACCCCGTAGTGACCACGCCTGCGTGCTGTCGGGCTGCAGGCAGATTACCTGATCGCAGAGCCGCAGCACGTCGTCGTATCTATATTCGCCCTTGGCAATGTTTGCTAAGGCGTAGTAGGCCTCCCAAAAGTGGGGGTCTATCTCAGTCACTTTCTGCAATTCAATTTTGGCTGCATGGGTTTCTCCCTTTTCCTTTTCCTTGTAGACAATGCCCAAGTTGTAATGGTTCCGTGCGAACTCATTGTCCTCGGCCAAGGCCTGAATGAAAGCTCTTTCAGCCCGGCGAAGATTCAACTCCTTGTCCTTAAGGGTATTCGATTGGTCGCGATAGGAGCGAAGTCCCCGCGAATGACACCGAACCGCGCGCCAGCTGGCGGAACCGGTCTCCACGAGGTCAGTGAAGATGCGATAAGCCATTTGCTCAATCATGCTTCTTAATGTTGAGTCCTCGGTCGACCGCCCCTTGTCCAAATCTCCCGACCTGACTTGCCAATTCCTGTTGCGGTCGCCACCGGTGAGACTCGCAACCAGGGTCATACTGTTTCCCTCTTTGTGCAGGCTACCGGTTATGCGCGGTCCTTGCACAATTCGCCCAACCACACCCATGAGCGCACCGACGGGCAGTTCCACGAGGCCCAACCTCACTTTGGATTCGCCGCTAATCATGCCTTGGAGGTCCTCGCCAACATCCTGAACGTTAACAGTGGCTTTGCTGATTTGCTCTCCATCATTTTTGCCCTTCCTTGTTGCTTCAGGGACCATTTCGTCAATCGTTACATATAGCTGTGTGAGGTAGGCAAGCTGACTAAGCAACAGTGTCGCGATTCCCTCGACTTTGTCCTTCACCTTGTCATCTTTGTCCTTCACCCGGTCGTCGGAGGCGTAGCTCATGAAGGGAAGGATAACCATGCGCTTGCGGGCTCGGTAGGCCCAGAGGAGGGTACTGATCAGAACTGATACTGTTACCGCCCTAACTGCAAAAGTAGCTGTCAGCAATTCCTGCCATTGCCATCGGTGAAGCTTTAATCTCGAAATTCCCAACATCGCCAGCGCTACTCCGGCCAGCAGGAGGACAGCGCTGCGCCATCCGGTTAACAACCATCGTCGGGTCACACCTGCGGCACGGGCTGTCCACCACGCCACATAACGGAACCGAACATCGAACATTCCCGAGAACAGAAGAAGGGGTGTGAAAGCCAACAGCACAAGGATGGCGACCGTCGCTGATGTGTAGAAGAGCCGGGTTGGCCACAGGGCGTGCGGGGCCACAATCCTAGTCCTCAAGAGCGCAAGGTAGAAAAGAAGAATGCTGCCGAAGAGCCCCCACCACAGCAGCCATATAAGGCGACGATGGGAATAAGAGAATCGGTACATTCTGACTTTGCGGTTATTCACATCCATAACCAATCCTCCAAAACCGGACTTCTGGCCAAGCTCGGATTGCTGAAAATGATAGGACTCCTCAACAGCCTGAGGACAAGCTGCCTCAACCCGCTTGCGCGATGTTTGGGTACTTGCTCGGCTTGCGTGGGTGCCTCAGGGGGTGTGCACTTCCGGGGAAGAGAACTGCTCTTCGGAGAGGTCCGCCATGGATTGTCCGCCCGAGCGCTTGGGACTGTCAATGGGTATTGAGAGTCGGAGGCCGTCCAAAATGCGCCCTTAGCGGACTCGAGGTCAAATAAGTGTCGCTAGATTAGCTTGTGGCAGCCGGACCTGTAAGCCGAATTCTGTCTGCCGGAAAACCGGCAGGACGGTCATTCCTCTGGGCCACGCATCGCTGCGTGGCTCTGGCGACCTACCCGGAGGTATGACGCGCCGAGCCAGCACGTGCCCCGGCCGAAGCCGAGGCTCCCTCCCTATTTGGTCTTGCTCCGTGTGGGGTTTGCCCTGCCCGTCGCATTACTGCGGCGGCGGTGCGCTCTTACCGCACCTTTTCACCCTTA
>QIAR01000743.1 GCA_003225595.1 Acidobacteriota bacterium
GAAGAAATCGAAGACCGGACGACAAACACCGCGCCGCGACATCGAGTTAATTAAGCAACGACTGCGCGAGGCCGAACAGATTGTCAGGGAGAGAAAGCTATGAGCCGCAAGAAGGGATACAAAATCGGAAGCCGCAATGTGTTCAAGGACATCGGTGTGCCGAACGCGGAAGAGCATTTAGTCAAGGCGCAGCTGGTATTCAAAATTGACACCATCCTAAAAGCTCGCGGCCTCAAACAAGTAGAGGCCGCTGGCTTGTTCGGAGTCCGCCAGCCCGATGTTTCGAAGATGCTGCGCGGTGAGTTCCGGCAGTTTTCCGTGGAACGGTTGCTGCGCTTCCTGGTAGCGCTCGACCAGGATGTGGAGATTGTCGTGAAGCCGCACCGTGGCAGAAACAACGCTCCGGCCCTGCAAGTTTTCTGAAGTGTAGGGCGGGCGCCCTCGCCCGCCATTGCCCACCCTTGCAAAAAGAAGCTGTGAAAAAACCATTTCCAGCAGCCCCACAAGATGCGTGAGGGCTGATTTTACTGTGGAAAGTGAAGTCTAGATTTGCTGCGGGAACTCGCGTTGGGATTTCGGTTTAGCCGCTGTGGGTTTAAGCGGCAGGAGGGCGGGAGAAAGTTTGCGCAGGCGGATCCACTGCTGCAGGTTGTAGGTGAGGCAGGCCCAGAGCATTTCCATTTGCACTTTGGCCAGGCCACGCAGGTGGAACTGGCGAAGTCCCAGTTTGCTTTTGATCCAGGCGTGGCAGAACTCGATGACTCGGCTGCGCCGGCGATACTGCTTCTGCGCTTCCGGGGTGGCCATCTTCTGGCGAAAGGCGATCATGGGCTCGGTTTCCTCCGTGGTGCCGGTGTTGTCCTTCTCCGCGCTGCCTTTGCGCAGGCTGCCGACATAGTCCACCCCGCACCCGGCCATGGCCTCGATGCTGCGGCGATTGGTGTAATCTCCGTCGCCCTCGCCCGTCGCACGAAACACCGGGAAAACCGGGGACAGACGGGACGTTCCCAAATTTTCCTGACACTGGGTGGGCCATTTTTGGACAAGAAACTAGGGAACGTCCCGTCTGTCCCCAGATTTCTGGCATTAGTTACCTCTATAGAACTAGAACGATTCCTGCAAGAATTTCTTGATCGCGGGTACCCCTGCCACCTGCAGGAGCCGAGAAGTCATAAACGCGCTGGTCTGCACACCAAATATCATAGGATCGGCAGTCCACACAGGACCGGAACGTTCTGCACGCTCACTCCAAGCTGCCGCTCCGCTAAAACCGTAAGGCTTCATTTTCGGATCGCTGGGCTCGTAGCTAACCAACACATCGCGCTCTGGGTCGTACCGGGATGAAAATGCCTTCGATGGAGGCTTTGCGATTGGCCCCGTGAGTATGGTCGGTCTGACCGCGAAGTAGTTCGCTTTGGCATTCGCAGTCTTGGTCTTTGAGACCGCAAATATTCGATCCGTCGGATAGCCGAGAAGAATGAGAGACCCTTCACGCTTGGTCGTTCGACTCTTTGCGAGTTGCTTCGGAAGCTCACAGAACTGCATGCGGAAGCCAGTCAGATCGTCGGCACGAAGAACGATAGCCGCCAAGTCGTGCTCCTTGCACCGAACAATCCTTTCGACAGGCAGGGATACTCTCGATACCACTTCCTCTGGCTTGCCCATTCCTTCCCAGTTAATAGCGTCATCGACCCGTAGAGCGAGACTATCAGGTTCCGCCTTGGCTACCACGTGCTCAGCCGTCAGAATCAGTCTATGACCTTTCCACGTGCAAGCAGTCCCGGTCCCGAGAACATCCGCCATCGTCTTGTTCTGATGGTCTACATCTGCAAGCAGATTAACAACGCCCACGGAGTACCATGCAATCCGCTCGATGAAAGCCTTGTTCTCTCCGATCATTAAGCCGATCTTGTGCTCGGTCATCGAGTTCGTTTGATCTTGGATCCCATTCTACTGCTCGCGACTTGCTCTTTTCGTCTTTGTATTCCGTCAATTAGCTGGGGGGACAGACGGAATAAACGGGGGACACAGGACGTTACTTAAGGAAAAGGAGTGAACGTACCGTCTGTCGCCGAGTTCTTGTACTGAATTCTGTCCTGGATTCCCCGGCAACCCTTCAGTAATCCGGTGGGGTACGGTTAGCCGACGGGCCGGGGGTATTATAGGTCGAGGAGTAGGGAGCCGTGACCACGCCTCAACCCAAGGTTCACACTCAACTCGGCCGACCCGCAGTCCAGATCTTTGCCGCCAATGAGCGCATGAACCAGATGCTTATCGAACATCTTGACCCTGCCGCCTGGAAAGCCAAACCGCCGACAGCCAAACCGCCCGGCAAGGCCCGCACCATTGCCGCGATCTTCACCCACATGCACAATGTCCGCTGCAAGTGGGTCAGGCTTACAGCTCCGCATTTGAAGATTCCAACACAGCTCAACCGCGCGCACTGCACGCCGCAGCAGGCCCGCGCGGGATTGGCCGAGAGCGGCGCTCGCTGCGCGGAGATGCTCGCTGAAGCGCTCGGCGGTTGTGGGGGCCGCGTCGAGAAGTTTCGCAGAGACGGCTGGGCTCGGCCTTGGCCGGTTGGCCTGGAAATGCTGTGCTACATGCTTTCTCACGAAGCCCATCATCGCGGGCAGGTGTGTATGCTCGCGCATCAGCTCGGATTCCCGTTGCCGAACGCGTACAGGATCTGGAATTGGGAAAAGCTGTGGAAAGAGTGCGGGTCGCCTGGCGGCCCCGGCTACGATTCTTAAGGAATCGCTCGTCTTAAGGAATCGCGAGGGCACAGGCCGCCCGGGGGAAAATGGCGGTATACTCGCTAACCGGGAACGCCAGCTCTCCATTTCAGGCTGAACCAACACAATCCTAAGTACGAACGGTTGGAAGGAAAGCGCCAGATTCGTCGGAACCAGCCCAGAGTAGGTCCGAGGAGCCCTCTCTTGCCAGGGAACGACTATCTCCGTCAGGATCGTGTTGGGGTCTTTTGAGGCACTTACTCTCATCTTATCAATGACTTGCAGCGAGTAAGTCATGCGTCAATCCTCAGCACTACCCCTTGGAATCACCAAGTGCGACGCTGGGCAATGCCAGCTCGGGGAGGTCTGGGTCCGGCGTGCTCCGGTGATTAAAACGTATGACTACTGGTCATTTGGAAATTTCTTCTCTTGCCAACTTGTATGTTCCTGAATATTATCTTGTGCTCGCTGCCGAAATATCGGCAGTGAGTCTTGCAGCTTTGGGTTGACATTGCTGTGTTGCCCAGTCGAAATTCGCGCCAACATTTCAGGGCTCCAGAGTTTCGCGCCGTGATTACTTCGCGCGGCGTAGACTCTGGGGCTTTTGTTTTTTGGCTCGGACTCGGCGGCACACGGTAACGCGACCTTGTTCTTCACGTCCTTTTGGGGGGCGCTCCAGAATCCTGGAGCTTCGACGGGAGGCCGGGAAGAATGAATTCTTCGCGATGCGTCGAAAGGAGTTTTTGTGAGAGAGAAGGGTACAGTGAAGTGGTTCAACGGGGCAAAGGGTTACGGGTTCATCCAACGCTCCACTGGCGAAGACGTGTTCGTCCATTTCTCTGCGATTCAGGAGAATGGTTACCGCACGCTCAACGAAGGCGAAACGGTGGAGTTTGATCTGCTCAAGGGCCCCAAGGGCTTCCAGGCGGCCAATGTGGTCCGCGCTTAGTCCAGCCGGATTCCCAGCCATTCGCTAACCCTCTCAGCTTCCCCTGAGAGGGTTTTTAGTTCAAGCCCTCTTTGCCACGGCGCTATTGTTTTGACATACAATGTGACGGGGCCAGGGCACGTGGGTTCGCGCAGTTTGGGAGTACCGGCGCGATTGTTACAAAATCGGAACGGGTGACGCCCGGAGGAAAGCGGCGTTTGTTCCTTTTCGCTAAGTAGCGAGTTCGGACAACGATTCTAAACTCGATTCAGAGCGGCTTCTCGTATTCTGCAACTGTAACCTTGACCGAAGTGTTACATGGCCTCTGTTATCGGCAAATTGGTATCATATGTTTTCAGCACACCCTGTCCCAGGAGGTTCCCCATGTTCTCAGCGGGCCAGAATCTTCGTGCGTTGCGCGAAAAACTTGGTTTGACAATGCGGGATGTCGAGACTGCCAGCGCCCGGCTTGCGGGCAGACACCACAATGAGGAATTTGCTATTCCTCCCAGCCGCTTGTCCGATATAGAAACCAAGGGAATTGTCCCCAGCATTTACCGGGTCTACTC
>QIAR01000741.1 GCA_003225595.1 Acidobacteriota bacterium
ATCGAACTGGCATCCAAGTGGCGGATGCCGAGCGTGGACAGGTAACCAAGCTGCCGGCCGTGCCTTATGTCACGCCACGTCAGGAGGTTCAGCCGACAGTGACGCCGAACCAGCCGCAGGGACAACAGCCTCAGGCACAACCGCAGACGCCACAGACCCAGCCACCTCAGCAGTTGCAGACGCCACAACCTGAGCAGCAGATGCAGCAACCACCGCCACTACCAGCACAACCGCAGACTCAGGATCAGCCGCAGCGATGAGTCAATTCCGATGGAGGCGGGGCGAAGGTCCCGGCCTTTATTACAGCCTAACCGGAAGGCTTGCAACGTCCGCCCGCATCCCCCACGCCATTTCGGTAAATGCGCGAGACGGGTTATTCTCTCGGCGTGACGCTCTCGGTCGTTATCATTACCTATGACGAAGAAGCCAATCTGGCGCGCACGCTTGAAAGCGTGATGCCGCTGGTGCGCGACGGCAAGGGCGAGATCATCATCGTGGACTCGGGCTCGACCGACCGCACTCTGGAGATTGCGCGCTCGTTTGGCGCGAAAGTGTTCATCGAGCCGTGGAAGGGCTACGCGGCGCAGAAGAACTCGGCGATCGAGAAAGCGAGGGGAGATTGGATTCTGAGTTTGGATGCGGATGAGGAGGTTGACGCCGGCTTGGCCGAGGAAATCGGTTTCCTGATTCTTGGAAATCCCAGGCATCTAGTGAGCGGTGGGGTTTCCGTGCATCAGAAGGGAGGCGTCGCCTCGACTGTCCACGGATTCTGGATCCGGCGGAAAAATCATTTCCTCGGCCGCTGGATCAAACACGGCGGCCTTTGGCCCGATCCGAAGCTGCGATTATTTCGGCGGGGAGAAGCAAGTTTCGAAGAGCGTGCCGTGCATGAGACCGTGCAGGTTGAAGGCGCGACCCGGCGACTACTAACTGGTGCGCTCGTTCACCATTCGTACCCTACGCTCTCCGATTACATCGATCACATGAACCGCTACTCCTCCCTCGGCGCGGAGACAGCGGGGGCGAAAGGACATCGCGGCTTCAGCGTGATCGACATTGTTCTGCGGCCGCTCGCCACGTTCGTCTATAACTATTTTTTTCGTCTCGGATTCCTCGATGGGCGCGAAGGGCTGTTGTTGCATCTGTACCACGCCGTCTACGTTTCCTGGAAATATGCCAAAGCGTGGGAACTCGCCAGGGCAGACTCCTCGCGGACCGAAGTCCGCTCGGATTGACAATGGGAGGGACTATTACGGCATGAGTAAGTACTAGAACCTTGCGCACGTAAGATGTTGGACTGTTGGCAGACAGGCGGCGTACCGAAGAGCCTTAGATGCTGAGAAACTATTACATCAACAAAGAATGGATAGTCTCTCCTACTGCGAGACAGGTCTATCGTATGGGTGCAGTTTTTTCGCTCGCGCTGTTTGGAATAATTATTGCTGTAAGTCTAGAACGCCTGCCGAGTTCGCCATTTCTACTCCAAGGGCTGAAATCACTCTTTTTTCTTGGTGTGTTGGGTGCGGGTATTACAACCGTTGGAATGGTATACTTCTTGTTTGGTTTCGACGACTCGTCTGCTCTACAAAAGACTGTCTGGTTCTGTGTCATGTTATTCATCCCCGTTGGCCCTGCTCTTTATTGCTTTTTTGTATACTCACGGTCAAAGCTCGTGGTTCCAACAAATTTCGCCTGAATCACGTCCCGCGTGAATACGCCTAGCCAAGACTACTTTGGCTTGCCGCCCCTTCCGCCCTCCTCTATCATCCAAGTAGATCACGAGTGCGTACCTATGGCCGATAAAAAGCCGTCATCCAAGCCGTCGGTAGCTGAATCTCCTATCCCGGACGTTTTTGAAAACCGCCATCCCTCCGAAGCCGAAAAGAAATGGGCCGAAAAAACGCTCGCGCCCTCTCTGGAGAAAGCTCCGGAAAAGCCCATCGGCGCGCCTACTGGCGTAAACATTGACGAGCATGGGCAGGCACGCTTCACCACAATTTCCGGAGTTCCCATTCGGCGGCTCTACACCCAGGCCGATCTGCCGGAAGACTGGAATTACGAACAGTACCTCGGCTATCCCGGCCAGCCGCCCTACACGCGCGGCATTCACGCTACTGGTTACCGCGGCAAACTCTTCACCATGCGCCAGTTCTCCGGTTTCGCTTCGCCGGAGGAGACCAATCAACGCTACAAATATTTGTTAGAACACGGTGGCAGCGGGCTTTCCGTGGCTTTCGATCTACCCACGCTGATGGGCTATGACTCTGATCATCCCGCGAGCGAGGGGGAGGTCGGCAAGTGTGGTGTGGCCATTGATTCGCTCGAGGATATGGAAATTCTCTTCAGCGGCATCGACCTGGAAAAGACCACGGTGTCGATGACCATCAATTCGCCGGCGTCGGTGCTGTGGGCGATGTATCTGGTGGTCGCAGAAAAGCAGGGCGCCGACTGGAAGAAGATTTCCGGCACGATTCAAAACGACATCCTCAAGGAATACATCGCGCAGAAGGAGTACATCTACCCGCCCGCGCCCTCGATGCGCCTGGTGGTCGATACGTTCGAGTTTGGCTCGAAATTCACGCCGCGCTTCAACACGATTTCGATCAGCGGATATCACATTCGCGAGGCCGGCTCGACCGCGCTGCAGGAACTGGCATTCACCCTTTATGACGGCGTGGAGTACGTGGACTGGGCGCGCCGGCGCGGGCTCGATGTGGACGAGTTCGGTCCGCGGCTGAGCTTCTTCTTCAACGCGCACAACGACTTTTTCGAAGAGATCGCAAAGTACCGCGCGGCCCGCAAGATCTGGTATCGCGTGATGAAGGACCGCTTCGCCGCGAAGAACCAGCGCACCTGGCTTCTGCGCTTCCACACGCAGACGGCGGGCGTTTCGCTGCCTGCACAGCAGCCGATGAACAACATCGCACGCGTGGCAATTCAGGCGCTGGCAGCGGTGCTGGGCAGCACGCAGTCGCTGCATACCGATGCTTACGATGAAGCTCTCGCACTGCCAACGGAAGAAGCGGCACGAATCGCGCTGCGTACCCAGCAGATCATTGCCTATGAGTCAGGCGTCACGCAGACCGTCGATCCGCTTGGCGGTTCGTACTTTCTCGAACGCATGACACTCGATATGGAAGAAGGTGCGTTCGACTACTTCGACAAGCTCGACTCGATGGGCGGCATGGTGAAGGCGATCGAACGCGGATATCCGCAGAAAGAGATTGCCGAGGCATCTTACCAGTACCAGCGGGCGGTTGAGGCCAGAGAAAAAGTGATCGTCGGCGTAAATGAATTTGTTATCGAA
>QIAR01000239.1 GCA_003225595.1 Acidobacteriota bacterium
ATCATTTTGAATTCGCCTTCGAATCCATCGGGTGCGGTGATGAGTCCCGAGGACATGGGCGAAGTAGTGAGACTGGCTGCGCAGCGCGGCATCTGGGTGATTTCGGACGAGTGCTACGTCTATCTCAACTACACGGGAAAACGTTTCTCGGTGGGATCACTGCGCGAGTACCGCGATCATATGATCATCGTCGGTTCGCTCTCGAAGACTTATGCCATGACCGGTTGGCGGCTGGGTTATGCGCTGGCACCAGCGCCCGTGGCGAGGGCCATGCAGAAGCTGCAGAGCCAGTCGACCTCGAACCCGACTTCAATTGTGCAGAAAGCAGCGGTCGCGGCTTTGAAGGGACCGCAGCAGTGTGTGGAAGACATGCGATTGGAGTACATCAAACTCCGCGATCACGTCGTGAGGGGCCTGCGCTCAATTCCGGATATCAAATGCACGCTGCCGGAGGGAGCTTTCTATGTGTATGCCAATGTTTCCCGGTTCTTCGGCCGCAGCGGGGTGGAAGCGGCTTCCGATGTCGCCGATAAACTTTTACGCGAAGCGCACGTAGCTACGGTACCGGGAGAAGGCTTCGGAACAGGCGAACATATTCGCGTTTCTTATGCGACTTCGATTGCCGAACTGGACCGCGGACTTGAGCGTATGCGGAAGTTTTTTGCATCTCTATAACAAGGTTTTTGCAGTTCCATCGAGTTCGATCTCAGTTTGTGAGCACGCATTCCCTCTCCTTGAGTTAAGCTTTTAAGCGTAAGGCTGAACGTCGCCTCCGCCACGGGCGATTCGGTCGCCGTCTCTTGTCCGTTAAAGAAATGTTTACATGAGCGGACTATATGCACTGCTGATGCTGCCCGCATTCGACCCTCGCCCATGGGGCACGGTTGATCTTTCACCCATTTACCCAAACCACAAATGCGAAGAAAAAATCGGCGAGGCTTGGCTCACGGGTGACCATTGCAAGGTAAGAAACGGCCCGCTGGCTGGGCAGTCGCTGGCGGAAATCAGCGCTCGCTACGGCCGTGAACTCGTAGGCGAGGCGGCACGAGATCCGAATAGGTTTCCCCTGCTATTGAAATTTCTATTTCCGCACGAAAAGCTTTCCGTGCAGGTGCATCCCGATGATGGGATGGCGCGGCGCACGGGCCAGCCGTGGGGAAAAACAGAATGCTGGTACGTGGTCTCCGCTAAACCCGGGGCGCAGGTAGCGCTTGGGCTGAAGCCCGGGGTGATGCGAGCAGACTTGGAGCGGGCAATCCATGAAAAACGCGCCGAGGAGCTGCTGAACTGGATCAGCATTTATCCGGGCGAGATGATCTACGTGGCCGGGGGCACGGTACACACGCTCGGGCCGGGATCAATACTGGTGGAAACCCAGCAGCAATCTGACACGACATATCGCCTCTACGATTACGGCAGGCCGCGCGAATTGCATCTGAACGATGGTCTGGCTGCAGTGAAGGAGCAGGTAGCGTCCGGAAAAGTGATTCGCCCGGCACCGTCGTCTGTGGAGGGCACTAACAACCGCCGGGACCAGCTGATCGCAGCACCGTACTTTGTAGTGGACATTTTCGAGCTGAAAGAGCCACAGAATTTCTGTATCGCGGACGAACCTGGCACGAACTCTGTACAGATCATGATTGTGGTCGAAGGCTGCGGCGTCGTGGAAGCACCGGGCATGGAACCAGTCACAATGGTCACAGGAGATGCGGTTGTGGTGCCAGCGTGCGTTCGCGAATTCAACGTGCGCCCACAGTGGACGGTAGAGATCTTGAAAGCATACGTGCCTGGAGAATCGCTGCCGGAGCCGGCGACCACGATGTAGCGTTACTCGTCTGCCATTTTGAAGGAAGCGAGGAATCCGTATGCAGTTTGTGGCGCCATTTGGGTGGCTGTTATGCGGGTGTCCTCACCCGCACGGAGGGCAGAGCATGCCCCGAGCTTCTCAAGGGGATGCCCTCAGGACAGTCGGTAAGGCCTGCCGGGAGCGCAGCCGAAGGGATGCCTGCCTTACATAGGTTCGTGAACACGTGGCGAAAAAGAAATCCAATTTCTATCCCGTGATCCTTGCTGGCGGGCGGGGCACGCGTTTTTGGCCACTCAGCCGTAAGCACCGAGCCAAGCAACTGCTCGCGCTTGACGGCAAGCAGACTATGATCCAGCAGACGGTTGCACGCCTGCTCCCCCTAGCCCCGCCAAAGCGCTTTTGGGTGATTACGAACGAGGACTTGCGTACGGCGATCGCGCGGCAGCTTCCACGTTTGGAAAAGCGGCAAATTATTGCTGAGCCGGTGGGACGAAATACCGCGCCCGCGATCGGACTAGCTGCATTTCTTCTCCTGCGGGAGAATGCCCAGGCGGTAATCGGCATGTTTCCTTCCGATCACGTGATCGGAGACGAAAGCCGATATCACGAAGTGCTCAAGAAAGGAGTAGAGATTGCTTCTGCCGGCGAAAATATCGTGGTGCTCGGCATCCGGCCGACGCGCCCGGAAACTGGCTACGGATATATTGAGGGCGGTTCTGCACTTGGCGGTGAGACGCCGCGTGTGCGCCGCTTCACCGAAAAACCCGATGCGCAACGGGCTGCGCAGTTCGTCAGTGCCGGGAATTTCTTCTGGAACAGCGGCATGTTCCTGTGGAGCGCGCGTACCCTGGTCAACGCGCTGCATGAGCATCTGCCTCAGACCGCCCGCCTGCTCGAGCAGATTGCGGCAACGTATGGCACGCCTAAGTTTGAGCCCACATTCCGGAAGCTCTACGCCAAATGCGAGAGCATCAGCGTCGACTACGCGGTGCTCGAACCTCGTTCCGCAAAGGGCGAGCGCAGTTCTAATATTTTCTGCCTGCCTGTCGATTTCGGATGGAACGACCTCGGCTCATGGGCCACCCTCCATGAGCACCACACAGCAAAGAGCAATCCCGCAGACGGGAATCTCATCTCTGCCGCAGGTACTTTCACTCTGAATGCGGAGTCGAATTACGTTTACGCTCCTGGAAAATTTGTCGCTGCCGTCGGTGTGAGCAATTTGGTCGTGGTGGAAACCGATGATGCTTTGCTCATCACCACACGTGAGCGAGCGCAGGACGTCGGTAAGGTGGTGAAGTACTTGGACGAGAAAAAACTCTCAAAGTTGGTTTAGCGCAGCAAGTGTCGCATATGTGGCTAGTGGTCACTAAGACCTCCGTGCACAAACCAGTGGCAACTGAAGACTCGGGTTCTAATGGCAGCTGAGATCAAATTCGGAACCGATGGTTGGCGTGGCGTGATCGCCGACGACTTCACCTTCGACAATGTTCGCCGCGTCGCAGGTGCAATCGCCTCCTACATCCTCCAGAACGAAGATGCCAGGCAGGGCGTTGTCGTCGGCTATGACACTCGCTTCGCTTCGAAACTTGCTGCGCATGTGGCAGGGGAAGTGATTGGCGCAGCCGGGATTCCTGTTACGCTGGCCAGCGACTACACGCCAACTCCTGCGATTTCCCTTGCCGTTAAGCAGCAACACGCAGCAGGCGGAGTGGTAATCACTTCCAGCCACAACCCGTGGAACTGGAATGGGGTCAAGTTCAAGGCCAAGTTCGGCGGCTCGGCTACGCCGGCCATCATGAAGAAAGTGGAAGACGAACTCCACGCCGGCGCCATGCCGAAAAACGATCACATATTCAGAATCGAAGAAGTCGATCTCAAGCAAGCGTATATCAAAGCTGTCTGTGAGTTTGCAGACTTGAACCTGATTGCCCAGGCCAATTTCAAATTCGCAACGGACTCGATGTACGGTTCGGGCCGCGGCGTGTTGGCTGGCATTTTCAGCGATCACGGCATCAAACATGTGCCCATCCGGCAGGAAGTGAATCCGCTGTTTCCAGATATCAACCCGGAGCCTATCATCCCCCACGTGGCTATGCTGCAGCAGACCGTTCTCAAAGAAGGCTGCCACGCTGGCTTCGCGACCGATGGTGATGCCGACCGGATCGGCGCAGTCGCCGAAGATGGCAGCTTCGTCGACTCACACAAGATTTTCGCCATTCTTCTCTATTGGCTTCTCGAACGAAAGAAGTGGCCGGGCGAAGTCGTGCGGGCCTTTAACACCACTCGCATGGTTGATCGCATTGCGGCAAAGTACGGCCGCAAGCTGCATGAGTGTCCAATTGGGTTCAAGCACATCGCCGACCTGATGATGGAACGGGAGATCCTCATCGGCGGTGAGGAATCGGGCGGAATCGGCTATGGGTGCTTTCTGCCGGAGCGGGACGGCATTCTCAATTCGCTGCTGCTGGCAAACGTGATGGCTCATGAAGGCAAGCCTCTGGGTCAGTTAGTCGCAGATCTCCAGCGGGAATTCGGCCCACATTACTACGGGCGCCGTGATCTGCACATTCCCGAGGAGGTAAAACAGAGCGCGATCCAGCGCGCTCGCGCGGATTCCACTGTGAAGCTCGGCCGCTACAGCGTGCTCAACAAAGAGAGCCTCGACGGTGTGAAGTTCTTTCTGGACGCCTCAAAGGACGGCAGCGGCGCCGAAGTCTGGATACTGTTGCGCGCATCCGGTACGGAACCGCTATTGCGCTTGTACGCAGAGGCAGCCTCGCCCGAACTCGTGAACGAAGTTCTCGACTCCGCCGAACGTTTCGTAAATGCGAGCGGATAGCAGAAGACGTTAATCCCTTCAGCCTCCTGTACACTGCACTTCTGATGCCCGGCGTGGCGCGCCTTCGTGGCTCCAATTGGGCGATAATTAACTGTTGCGATCCGTACACCGATGAGTTTCGCAGGGGAAAACCTGACAGTTCCGGCCGACTCTCCTGAGGCGCGGCGCTATAACCGCATTCGACGCTGGCTGGGGATTGCGGATGCCGTGCTCGGCCTCGCGCTTCTAGTTCTACTGCTGGCCACAAATTGGAGCGGATGGCTGCGCGACCTGGCCTACCGTGGCGCCTTTCAGAATTACAGTTTTGCCGTATTTCTGTACGTGGGCATGCTTCTGTTGATCGGCAAAATACTCGGCCTGGGACTTGACTACTACGGCTTCCGCCTGGAGCACCGGTTTAATCTCTCCAATCAGAAGCTGCAATCCTGGATCTGGGACGAGACGAAAGGCTTCCTGGTCGGGTTGGTCATGGCGACGGTCGTCGTCGAGTTGCTCTACTTCATAATTCGCCAGTCCCCTGAGCACTGGTGGCTGATTGCCTGGGTTCTGTTTACCGGTCTTTTCGTGCTGCTGGCGCAGATCGCACCGGTCGTGCTGTTTCCGATTTTTTATAAGTTTGAGCCCCTCGAAAATGAAGATCTTAAGGAGCGGTTGGTGCGGCTCAGCGAACGGGCCGGAACTCGGGTACGGGGTGTTTACAAATGGCGCCTCTCGGAAAAGAGCAAGAAGGCCAATGCGGCGCTTACAGGATTGGGCACGACCCGGCGCATTATTTTGGCGGACACGCTACTGGACCACTACTCGCAAGACGAGATTGAGGCGGTGCTAGCACATGAGTTGGGCCACCACGTGCATCGCCATATTCTGAAAAGCATCGCAGTGCAGGCGGGGATCACCCTGTTCGGCTTCTGGGCTGCAAATGCAGTTCTGCACTACGCCGTGGACGAACGGCACATGTTCGAAACTCTTTCTGACTTCGCGAACCTGCCGCTGTTGGCGCTGGTTTCTACCGTTCTATCTCTTCTGTTGATGCCCGTGTTGAATGCATATTCGCGCTACAACGAGCGGCAGGCAGACCGATACTGTTTCAGGTCGATTGCCAGCGTGGGACCATTCATCTCCTCGATGAACAAGCTGGCCGCTCAGAACCTTGCGGAGAGATCGCCATCCAAGTGGGTGGAATGGTTCTTCCACTCCCATCCGGCAATTTCAAAGCGGGTAGCGGCGGCAGAAGCCTGGGAAAAGTAAAACTCGCGTAGCCGCTCGGGTAAGATGGGACCCACCCAGGGAAATGAGGTCCGTCAGGAATCCAGCCTAACCCAATAGGCGGCACTCGACGCCACTTTCGACGCCACTTAATGAGTCCGCCAGTGAGCACCAGACCTGGACCAGAAGGCCGGCTTTGGGCGCACCCGGCCTTGGTCTTCCGTGATGTTCTCAGATTAATTGGAGATTGCTACCGTGACAGCCCAGGCTAAAAGAGAAAGGTCTGGGTCCGGTCCATGTCAAAGTCTTCGTCTAATCTTAAGATTCTTTATGGCGAGTCCGATTCGGAAGTACTTGACTTACAAGCAGTTTCCATTCAAAAGGCTGGCCACCAGGTGGAAAAGGCAGTGGGGCGCAAAGGGGTCGAGGAAGCCCTGAATCGGGAACCGTTCGACTTGGTGATACTCGGCCCAACGTTGACAAAGAACGATCGGCACCACCTGCCGTATATGGTCAAGAAGGCGTACCCTGAGACGCAGGTTCTAGTCATGCACACGGATGGTGAACGGCATCCTTACGTGGATTCGAGTCTTGAAACAGGGAGAAGTATTGATGCGCTGATTGATGCTATTGGTTCCATGCTCGCAAAGGGGGCTGCCGCCAGCCGCTGAGGGCTGGAGAGCCCGACCTGTTTTCACCAAGCACCCGCCTATTGAGACGTCTCACTAGTTAGGCCGCCAAGGGTAGCCGTGCGAACCTCCGCAGGCGCTCGATGGCACTGGGCTGCGCGATAGGAACGCTCGCTGGCCAAGGCTCTTCGACACCCATAAGCGCCACTGCGCCGCCCAACAAGGCCATGTTTTTATTGCGTTCTCTAAAGTGATTGATCCCGCTGTAAAGGAAATATCCGCCGAACAGCAGGCGGCCGATCAGCAATGGAGCTTTCATGGGCATCTATCCCTCTGGGATTAGCTTGCCCGGGTTGCTTCGATTCGCGGGAGCGTGGGCACGTTGCGCTGGATTTCGCAGGTAGACTGGAATAATCCGCCGTGACCTTTTCACCCCGGGACAGTTTATATAGTTAGAGGAACGATGGTCGTCAGAGGACCGGCATCGAAAGTGTCCCTAGAGCAGGCAGAGGAGCGTCTTCTGGTCGAAGCGGCGCAGAAAGATCCCAGCAGGTTTGGCGAGCTTTATGAAAATAACTTCGAGCGCGTGTATGCATTCATTGCGCGACGCGTTCGCGATCGCGATGTAGTTGAGGATCTGACCTCCGACGTATTCCACAAGGCGCTCACCAACCTTGGGCGCTTCGAATGGCGGGGCGTACCCTTCGCCGCGTGGCTCTTCAGGATTGCGGCAAATGTGATTGTGGATCGGTCAAGCCGCGCCGCCAAAGAGCTTTCCAGTATCGACGATCCTGCGGAGCCCCCGTCGGATACCGGTCCTGAGGAAATCGAGAACCGCGCGCAACTCTTCCGGCTTGTCGACCGGCTTCCGGCAGGTCAGCGGCGCGCTATCGTGATGCGCTTTGCTGAGCAGAAAAGTATCCGCGAAATCGCCCATGAGCTCGAGCGCACCGAGGGCGCTGTGAAGCAGCTTCAATTCCGTGGCATGCAAACGTTGCGGGCGAAGGTCGGTAAAAAGTTGGGTAAACAAAATGGCTAGGCGCAGCCTGATCGAACAACTCGACGATGCGGTGCAAGCCATCATCGTCCATCGCGATACGCCGCTTCCGGTCGTGAATGCTCGGGTCGCTCCGCTGCTGCGCCTTGCCGCCGAGTTGCGGGATCTTCCGCGCGAGGATTTCAAAGCACGTCTCAAATCCGATTTGGAAAGGAGAGCATCTATGGCAAGCGTAGCTGAACCGGTTGCGGCCATACGCCAAACTGCAACCCCACACCTCCGCGTCAAAAACGCCGCCGCCGCCATTGAGTTTTACAAGAAGGCGTTTGGGGCGAAAGAAATCATGCGCTTCGAGAATGAAGGCGGGATCGGACACGCCGAGATCGCGATCGGCAACTCGGTCATCATGCTGGCCGAAGAAGCCCCAGACTATGGTTTCGTCGGCCCCCAAGCCCTGGGCGGTTCCCCGGTGAGCATTCATCTCTACGTCGACGACGTGGACGCGCTGGCCGAACAGGCAGTCACCGCGGGTGCGAAGGTAGTTGTCCCGGTAGGAGACCAGTTTTACGGGGACCGCTCCGGACAATTCGCCGATCCCTTCGGCTATACGTGGGTCATCGCCACACACAAGGAAGACATGTCTCTCGACGAGATGCACCGTCGATTCAACGCTCTTTCGAAACAAGAGCATAGGAGACCTGCGGTCGAGCCCATTCCCAGAGGTTTCCACACACTCACGCCGTATCTCATTGCGCAGGACGCACCGGCATTGATCAACTTCATGACGCAGGCGTTCGCCGCGGAGGAGACTCTTCGCGCCATCGGGTCTGCTGGCGGCATCCACGGCGAAATCCGAGTCGGCGATTCCATGCTGATGATCGGCGGTGGCGGCCCCGGACTTTCCTGGCGTGGGGAATCCTGGCCCACCGCGCTCCATATCTATGTGAAAGATGCAGACGCGGTGTATCAGCGTGCGCTCGAAGCTGGCGCCACTTCGGTGGAGGAACCGACCGACCAGTTCTACGGCGACCGCGAAGCAGGTGTGAAAGACCTCTCCGGGAATTATTGGTGGATCGCCACGCACAAGGAAGGGGGATACATTCCTAAGGGGCTGCACACTGTCACGCCATTTCTGCACCCGCTTCGAGCGGAGCCTGTGATCAATTTCCTGAAGCGCGCCTTTGGGGCGGAAGAAGTTGAAAAACACGCAGCGCCGGATGGCGTGATCCATCACGCAACGGTGAAGATCGGCGACTCGGTCCTCGAGATGGGTGAGGCTCACGGCCCATACCAGCCGATGCCGACCACGTTCTACCTATATGTCCCTGACGTGGACGCTGCCTACCGTCGCGCACTCGGAGCCGGTGCCACGTCGACAGGGGAGCCGGCCGACCAGTCCTACGGCGCCCGAAACGCCGGGGTGAAAGACCCATTCGGCAACCAGTGGTATATAGCGACTCATATCAAGGACGTAGCG
>QIAR01000740.1 GCA_003225595.1 Acidobacteriota bacterium
AAGCCAAGAAAGCTATCTCCGATTACAAGAAGGCAATTGGCCAGCCGGAAGGAGTGGCTGAGTTGATGGTTTTCTACTGCGAGCAGGCAGCAGACTTCTCTGACGAATTCGGCTTGCAGGACGATGGATATTTCAGTGCCCTGGTGCGGATGTTCGAGCAGGCCCTCAAATTCGGAAGCACCATACCCGGCCGTCAGCGGGAGGCATTGGTCGCGAGGCTGGATCGAGTACGCAGCATTGGTCATCATTTTGGCTATGGCGTCGGAGATGACATGGATTTCCTCCTCTCGCGGTACGGTTTCGGCTAGAACCACGCCTAGCGGGCTTAGCAGGCTGGTCTTCCCGGCTACGTCTGGGCGGGGAGGATGAGAGCGTCAGGCTAGCGGCTTCCATCCGCATATGAAAGGGTGCAAGTTTGATCACGGGCGAGGATACCCGCGCCTACATCCCGCAGGTTAGTGTTTGCGATTCTGGAAACCGGGCGTTCTGGATGCCACTACATCTGTGCTGCGGTAGTCCAGAATTCGTGAGATCAAAGTGTGCAGGCCGAGAATACGTACATCAGCGACAGCTTCCATACTGGTCTGTAGCCACGTTCCTTCCAAATCGGCAAATGCGAGTTTGACACGAACCCTTTTCAGCCACCAGGACGGGGTCTTTGCGATTTCTCCCTCGATGTGGCGCACCAAGAACGAATTCTTGTCCACCCACGCTTGTCCTGAAATCAGGTCCTTCTCTTTTCGCTTTGGCTTCAGTCCCAATAGATAGCAGGGCTGGCCATCTAAAACAGTTTCACCGATGTAGGTGAAATCGTAATTATCGCTGGTCACAGCATCAGTTCGAGCCTGATTACGTTTGGCCGCCGCTTCTACTTCGTGGTCCAGGATGCGCCGTACGACTTGCTGCCCTCGCGCGCTGCCCGACGACTTCTGCACGTGGTAATCCTTGCTGCTGGGTGGCTTGAAGTCTACTTCCGCCACCACATTGGAATTAGCGCCCGAACTTTTCGCGCCGAACAGGCGGTACTCGCGGATTAACTGATATGGAGTTTGTGGCCGAACTTCGGATTGAGCTTTCTCCATGCCCTGGATGATAGACGCAAGAGGCAGTATTCCCGAGCCGGTGCTCTCCTGAGCAAGTGTGAAACTGCAGAGCAGTGCGGTTAAGGCTCCCATTTTCAGCACCGCCGTTGCGATCTGTAGGTTCATTGGTGTCGCTCCTAGGATGCAGGAAGAAGTCGGAGCACGCCTGGTGCCATTGAGAAATGCTGACGTGTGGCGAAATACGCCCAAAGGGAGCTGGATGGTGTGCAATTTCTGCGCCCCGTAGCCGCCAATTCCGCCTAGGGTGAAAACGGTATCCCAGGAGCAAGATCACTGTACGCAGACCCGCTCAGTCCAGGACAGGGCTGTTGACAAGCGCCAGTCGGGCGGACCGGCGTCGCATGTTGTGGACGGATCTCACTTATTGTGGGCCATAACTAGCGTTCTCGAGCTGCCAGACACGAGCGACATGTGATTCAGATCACCAAAAAGTCGTGATTGCGCGCATGGCAGCCCGAGCGACCTTCCCCGAAACTACGCAATATTGAGAGGTGCTTATGTCAGAGGAGGAGCGCGACATCCTGGAGTTCCTCAAGTTCGAGCTGAAGTTCCTGGAAGACGGCGGTTTGGGCGGTCTCCGCACACAGCTTGGCGTCCTCCGTATGTACTTGAAGACTCACCGAGCTGTCTTAATTTCGACGACGCTGCACGGCCGCATCCGTGCAGTGAATGTCTGCTGATCAAGTTCGTTCCCGATGAACAACGGGATCACAGCTCGCCGTGCCGCTTCATCCCGCTCACCAAGAAGGGGGAGACGATCGATTACTTCTATTGCTGCGGCACGCAACTGCAGCTCGAGGAAGCCCTCGCTGGCTGGTTACGCAGGGAGATCAGCCGGATCGAGAAGCAGCCTACGAATGTGGCGTAGTTCTAAGTCAGAGAGTTCCCATTCTGGCAACAGTTTCGGACGGGAGGGTCGTGAGCAAGGACTGTAATATTTGCCACACGCTACTCGGACAGGAAGAAAGCGGAGTCACTATGGCCGCATCGCCAAAGCTTACTTTCCAGCATCCTGCGGATTTGGGAGATATCGCACAGGTGAACTGCAGCGACTGCCACACGGGTGGTGCCGGACCTTAGCCTTGACATATAGGAAAAACAAGAATCCATGAGAGCCCCCAAGAACCCTACGGTCACACGATAGATGAGTTCATCGGCTGGCATTGCGCTGAGCCCTGCTCACTACGTTTTTGTTCTTACCATAAAGTGGCTGAGGCAGCAGCCACAGACGGCGGTCCCGTCAGACAAGATCCAAACACGGGGGAAGACGTTCTTCCTGAACGTTCATTATCGTTTCCGACGTTGGCAATCGACTAACGGCGCCGGTTCAGGCGCGCGGCCCGCAGGGCTGCGTCGGCTGCACGGTCTTGTTAGAACCAACCCGGAAGACCGGAAATGCCGCGGCGACCCTTTGGAATTCCGCAAGCGCCGCATCTTTGTTCACGGGCACGTGCGGTCGTGCTCCCGGTGCTCGCTGCAGGTAAGCCCTCAGGATGGTTGCGCACTGTTCGACGGGAAGCTCTTCGAGTTGGACCTCCTCACGACCTCCGCTCCGGAGAACTGGGAGAACTGCTCTTGCACCGGCTGCACGTACGTTCTGGACCCAGTGCACGTTATCTCCGAGCATCGACACCAAGTACCGCTGTCCATCGACGATGGCTATGACCACCGGCAGCGAGATAGTCCGCCCCGACTTTCGTCCGGTCACATCCAATGTCACGAGGTAGTTGGACGCAACGCCCGACGAGGCTACAGTAGCCCACGCTCTATTCAGAATCCTCGCGATCCAGTTGGGCCGCTGCCCACGGTACAACCATCGCTTGAAGTCGCTTAGAGTCATCTAAGCGTCAATTGTATGACCTCATTGCTAATTCGCAAGAGTTTCCAGTAACGGCGGCATTCTCGGAGAGGCCGCGTTTGCATGCGCAGAGGTGTGTGCCCTGTGCCGGAACGTTCTGTAGGGAGGTTTACTCGGAAACTCGCGGAAGCGTCGTTCGCGCTTGCGCCATTCTGGGCGGTTGGTCGGCCATCCGGAGAGCGCGGGATCACCGGCATGTTGTAGGGGACGAGAGAGCCCTACAGGAAAAGAGCGCAGCGAATCCATCTCGAGTCTTGCAGGCGATATGTCGCTTGAAGCGTAGACACCCCGCCCATGAGAATTGCGAGTTGCTCAATGCGCCACGCGACACTAGAATGGACCGCCAATAATCAGGCCTTATAATCTGCTTCTCAATCAGGAGGAGACATGAAAGCAAGAACGATGGTAGTGACTCTGGCGCTGTGCTTTGTCGGAGTAGCAGTGTGCTTGGCCGAGGACGCAAACATGGGCACCTGGAAGCTGAACGAAGCCAAGTCGAAGCTCGCCCCCGGGGCACCGAAGAACAGCACGGTAGTCTACGAGGCCGCGGGCGACAACGTGAAAATCACGGTGGAGGGCACCGACAGCGAGGGCAAGCCGTTGCATAACGAGTGGACGGGCAAATTCGACGGCAAAGACTACCCGGTCACCGGCGATCCGAATTCAGATGCGCGGGCATACACAAAAGTCGACGACCATACGTTGGAGTTCACCGTCAAGAAGGGCGACAAGGTTACTACTACCGGTCGCGTTGTGGTGTCGGCTGACGGCAAGAGCCGCACCGTCACCACGAGCGGAACCGATGCGAGCGGCAAGAAGGTCAGCAGCACGGCGGTGTACGACAAGCAATAGCGGGAACTCCCCGAGTCCGAGAGCAACCGTGATGCCCTTCCGCTCGGTCGCGAACGGGAGGGCATTTGTAGATGGGCAGGCTTACGAGCGGACTTCTTTCGCCTGAGTTTTCACCACGGAGGAGTCACGGAGAAGGAAAGAGAGCGGGCAGAGGCGCGTAGCGAAGTCCATGGCTTCGGGCCGGGTCGCTTAGTTTCGTGCGCCCCGAGGATTGGGCGTGGAGCAGCTTTCGTCACTAGCCGTCGGCCAAAGGCTTGCCGATTTCCCAGTGGTGGCCGAAGGGGTCGACGACTCGTCCGACGCGCCAGCCATATTCCTTGTCCTCGACCGGCCAAACCACGGTGGCTCCTGCTTTAACGGCGCGTGCGAAAACGGCGTCCGGATCGGCCACGACCATCACCATCCGCACCGTGGCGCCTCCGCGAAACTCAGCGCCCAGCGACTCGGGGCTGAAATTCTTGTGCTCCGGAGACTCGTCCGCGACCCAGAATTCAGATTCCCCCACGGACAGCCGGGCGACCACCGCTCCCCTCTCGTCCTCGATGCGGAACAATTCCCCAGCTCCAAACGCCGCCTTGTAGAACTCGACCGCCTTCGCCCCGTTTCGAACCGAGAGCATTGGGGAGATGGAGGTTTTCTGGTCTTTGGCCCTCGGTGATTCGTTGGGCACGGGAAGGTTCCTCCGACTTCAACACGATACACTCCGTCGAGTGGCGGGAGCGGTCCGAGTCCACCGCTGTCCTAGTGAGAAACGTCGCAGGTGAGTTTCTGGAAGCTGAAGGCCCCCATCCTTCTTGGAAGTGACTTCAATGTAGTTGGATCGCCTTTCCCGCGACACATCGGTTTCCACGCCATTTGCAATGGTTTCCTGCAAATCACATCCCACGGGGCGGTTCGGGATTGGTTCCACTCCGACCAACGATACAGATTAGCAACCGATCGGCTCGGCGATTCTGGGTTCCTTGTGGCCCGGCT
>QIAR01000203.1 GCA_003225595.1 Acidobacteriota bacterium
GCACCGGCAAGCCAAATCTATTCAGCGCCTTCATGGTATGGAAAACGACTTTGTTGTGCAGGGTCCCGCCGTAGCTAGGGTGCGGGTGGCAGACCAGGGCAGCGTGGCTCGCCTGCGGAGAGCCTGCATTGAGTAGCGCCTCCAGGCGCCCGGCCGGCCCGTCGAGAAAGAGGGAGCTGATTTGAGCGTTTGCGGCCAACACGAGAATCAGATTACACCGATACTTGCATCGGTTATGCTCTCTCCCATGGATGTCGTCACGTTCACGCGCCAGCTCGTCGACATCGAGTCGATTACTGGGAACGAAGCACCGGTCTGCGATTTCCTTTACCGCGAACTATGCCGCCTGGGTTGGCAAGCCAGGAAGATGCCGGTCGAAGGAGAACGATCCAATATTTACGCGACCGCACCTGAAGAATCGTCCCCTGCGCTAGTTCTTTCCACCCATATGGACACGGTACCGCCGTTCATTCCTTCTTCTGAAGATGCAACGCGCATTTATGGCCGCGGCTCATGCGACGCAAAGGGGATCATTGCCGCGCAAATCGCAGCGGCGGAGCAGTTGCGTCGAGAAGGAACAAATGTTGGGTTGCTTTTCCTGGTCGGCGAAGAACGCGACAGCCAGGGCGCCAGGCGGGCGAATCTGCACTCTCCTGGCTGCCGATTCTTAATCAACGGAGAGCCAACAGAGAACCGAATCGCCGCAGCTGCCAAAGGCACGCTGCGGGTTGAGGTAATCGCTGAAGGGCGGATGGCGCATTCTGCGTATCCGGAATTGGGGGAATCTGCAATCGACAAATTGCTTGAAGCCCTGCGGCGCTTACAGGCGATGAAGCTGCCCGCGGACGAGGAGATCGGACCCACAACACTCAATATCGGCATGATTCAGGGTGGGCGCGCGCCCAACGTGATCCCCGACTACGCACATGCCGATTTGCTTTATCGCCTTGTTGGACCCTCGCAGGATTTACGACAGCAAATCATCCAGGCAGTCGAGGGTCTGGCGCGCGTCGAATTCGTGCTGGAGATCCCGTTTGTGCGCCTGCGCACTATGGACGGATTACCCAGTATGGTGGCGGCATTCACTACCGACATCCCCGCGCTCAGCAATTGGGGACAGCCGCTTTTGATCGGCCCCGGCTCGATTCACGTGGCGCACACCGAAGGGGAGTACGTGGAGAAAGCGCAGCTTAAGGAGGCCGTGGACTTGTATTGTGCGATCGCCAAGCGGCTGGTTGACTAGGAACTTCAGATGGCAGAAGTCAGAAGGCAGAAGTCAGAAGGCAGAAGTGAAAAGAACACATCAGGCGAGGTTCATGCTGCATTCGGACTTCTTGCTTCTGACTTCTGCCTTCCGACCTCTGCATTCTTAACTTCTCACTTCTGCATTCCCACCCCGAACCATTTAAACTGAAACTGCCATGCCCACCCAGACCCTCAATTCCCTCGCCAAAGCTGCTTCTCCCTATTTGCGCTCTGCGATGCACCAGCCCATTCACTGGTATGAATGGGGAGAGGAGGCGTTTGCCGCCGCCAAACGCGAGAACAAGCCCATGCTGCTCGATATCGGCGCGGTGTGGTGTCACTGGTGCCACGTCATGGATCGCGAGTCCTACGACGACCCCGAAGTCGCGCAGATCGTGAATGACAACTTTATCGCCGTGAAGGTGGACCGCGACGAGCGCCCCGATATCGATAGCCGCTATCAAGTGGCCGTGAGCTCAATTAGCGGACAGGGCGGCTGGCCATTGACCGCGTTTCTCACGCCCGATGGCAAACCCTTCTACGGTGGCACGTACTTCCCTCCTGACGATCACTGGGGCCGCCCCGGTTTCAAGCGTGTGTTGCTCTCCATTGCTAATGCCTACCGCGAAAAACATGGCGACGTGGTCGAGCAGGCGAAGATGGTCGAAGGCGCTATCTCGCATGCTGAATCATTCACGGGGCGCAGCGCGCAATTTTCCCCGCGCGTGATCGACGCAATCGTCAAGTCGGCTCTCCAGATGTTCGACAGCACAAACGGAGGCTTCGGCCAGGCACCCAAATTTCCTCACCCTGCAGTCCTTGACCTGCTGATCGAACGGTACGCACAAACCGGCAATGAAGAACTGCACGAAGTTTTCGCCACCACGCTGGAACGCATGGCCAACGGCGGCGTCTACGATCAGCTCGCCGGCGGGTTCCACCGCTATTCGGTGGACGAGCGCTGGGTGGTGCCGCACTTCGAGAAAATGTGCTACGACAACTCCGAACTCCTGAAGAACTATGTCCACGCTTATCAGGCGACCGGTTCGGAATTCTTTGCGGCCATTGCGCGTGACATCATCCGCTGGATGGACGAGTGGCTCAGCAATCGTGAGCACGGGGGCTTCTATGCTTCGCAAGATGCGGATTATTCCTTAGAAGATGACGGCGACTACTTCACCTGGACTGTGCAAGAAGCGCAGGAAGTCCTGACTGAAGAAGAAGCCAAAATCGCGTGCCTGTATTACGACATCAACGAAGTCGGGGAGATGCACCACAACCCGGCAAAAAATGTGCCCTATGTGCGAGCCTCAGTCGAAGAGATCGCTCGCCGTCTGAATCTCGCGCCCGAACGCGTGCAGGAACTGCTGAACTCAGCGAAGAAGAAGATGTATGCCGCTCGCCTGAAACGGCCTACGCCATACGTCGACAAAACCGTTTACGTCGGCTGGAATGCACTCTGTGTTTCGGCATACTTGGAAGCTGCAAAGGTGCTTGCACTGGATCACGCCCGCCGGTTTGCGCTGCATTCTCTCGATCGTGTGCTGTCGGAAGGCTGGCAGCCGGAAAGTGGACTGCGGCATGTGATCGCATATTCCGATGCCCACGCGGGAGGGCGCATAATTCCCGGAGTGCTGGACGATTACGCCTTCATATCCCTCGCATGTTTGGACGCCTATGAAGCTACCGGAGATCTCAGTTATTTCAAGTTCGCCAAGCGAATCGCAGACGCCATGCTCGAAAAGTTCTTTGACCAGGTCTCCGGCGGATTCTTTGATACCGAGCAAACCGTGGGATCAGAGAAACTTCTGGGCGTGTTAGGCGCGCGCCGCAAGCCTTTCCAGGACTCCCCCACCCCGGCCGGAAACTCCATCGCAGCAATTGCAATGCTGCGATTGCACGCCTACACCAACGACGAAAGCTATCGGGATAAAGCTGAACAGACGTTGGAAGTGTTTGCCGGCCTGGCGGAGCAGTATGGAATTTTCGGTGCAACCTATGGCATCGCAGCAGTGCACTTCTCGAGGCCGCATACGCAGGTGATGATCATTGGCAGCGATGAACTGGCCGCTCAGCTTTATTCCGCTGCATCCGCATCGTTTGCGTTTAGTAGGTCTGTGATCAAGCTGGCGGCCAACGAAGCGGTTACACAGAACTTACCTCCCGCTCTAGCCGAGACGATCCCGAATCTCCCTGGAATCTGCTCGGGCAAGACCACAGCCGTGATCTGTTCCGGCTTTAGTTGTCAGCCGCCGGTGTTTGATCTGGAAAGTTTGAAACGCCTGCTGGAAGAAGTTCGTGAAAAAAACCTGTAGGCACGATGCACTGCGCAATCCACACGCACAACCTGCAGAGATCCGAGATCCGTCAAGAGAGTGTTTCCCACTCGCACTGCTATCAACAAAATAGGGCTGGCGGATTCTCTGTCCGTCAGCCCGGAGATGCTCGTTAACTATTCGCGGCAATTGGTTACGAATAGGTTACTTTAGTTACCTTGCCATTTTTTTGTACTACAGGCACGCTCTTCTGGGGCACAGAGGTAGGGGCCCACCATCCGGGGCTGGAACACTCGGGACGGCGGCAGCTACGTATGTGCCCACTAGACCCAGCATCAGGATTAATACCCTGAATGCTCTTTTCATGGGTTCTCTCCTTGCGTAAGAGTCCTTCTTACGTCGAAGACCTCCTACGGGCACGCATTATACGCGTGCATTGCAAATCTCTCCTTTCTGGGCGCTGTTGTTCTGTCGGAGAAATCATTATTGCTCAGCGAGTTACCCGTTGATGGTCAATAAGATAGATTTATAACCTTGTAGATAGGTTTAGTATTTCTAATTGACTAAGTGGTTTACCTGAGTAACCAATATAGAAACAGGGTCTCCCGTCAGGTCTGGTAAGTCGGGCGGATGAAAATTGCTATCAGGAATTGGAGTCGGTTTTTCTCGAGCTCAATTTCGCGCTGACGATTGCTTCCACGTGCTCGAAGAAAGTCGCTCCGCCGCGCTCACGTAACACTCGCAGCGTCTCAGCCAGATCTTCATTATTCTCTTTTTCCATTATCTCGCGAAGTAGCCAGCGCAACTGGCGGACGTGCTCACCGACTTCTTTGATCTGACCGAGCAGTTCGACTTTTAGAACTCGCAGCAGAGGCCGCTGTCCTTCCAGAAGACCTTGCGACACCGCGCCCCGCAGTTCCTCGTTGGCTGCTTGCAACTCCAGCACGAGTTCACTCATCTCGATATTGCTGACTGTCATAATACTCCCGTGGTCGACTATTCGATCTCGTAACTTCTTCCTCATAAAGCTCAGCGGAGCGCGCGTCTGACTTCGCTAAGTCTTCGAGATGATGCCGTGCGGGGAGAGGGGGGAATAGTTCAAGTCGGGGGGACTGATTGCATTCGCAGAAGCAAGCGGTAGCGGCATCTCAGTTTGCGCCACTAACGCGTTCCCTCTCGTGCGTGAAAGCGCTCGGTCCACCATCCCTTCAAACATGGGGATCAGAGAGTCCGAAGTCGCGGGATGTTGGATCTCATGCAAGCTCTGTTCCCATCTCTGGGTCCTGAGCATATTCGCCGAACTGTCGCGCACTGGCGACTTGGCGAGAGCATATACGAGCCAGACAACAATGGCGCAGTTGTATGCGCTCATGTTGATTATGCTCCGACTCATCGTGCCCACTCCGAGACTGCTAGCCCCCAACGCGACCAGCAGCAACTCGATGCTGGCAAAGGTGCCAAATCCTAAGGCAATGCCAAAACTGTGTTGCCGCCATGAGACACCCAGATACTTGGAAAAGACCAGCAGGAACAGCACTAATCCACACTGAATCAAACGAACGCTGGTCTGCATGGTCAGGATGGCTTGCACAATGGGACCGTCGCTTGCGGCCGTGCTCGAGGCGGCCACCACACCGGCTACCAGCAGCATGACCAGTCCCGCCCATTTGAATAACACCGAACCCAAATCCTTCAGCGCGTGATAGGGGCGAAAGACGTCAACAAAGATTTCATGAATGACTTTGAATCCAAGAACTACGCTTATCGCGGCGCTGGCCCAGTAGGCGTAGAAATAATGCACGAAGTTGCTCGAATAATAATAAATGGGAAACAGAACGGAAAAGGCCAGGATCTGAGAAACGATGTAGGCAAAGAAGACAGGAAACTTCCGATGCAGCTTCCGCCACACCATCACCCCGGCCACCCCTGTCTGCAACAGCGGATGGGCGAACCAGAGTACGTAGTACACGAATTGTGTCCGCGGACTCATCAGGTCTTGTAATTTGACTTCAACTGATTACCCTGCTCTAAAGATGCTGACCATTCGTGCTTTTCAGCCTTAACAATAGCAGTTCTGCTCCAACGATCAATGAACCAAAGTAACCCAAGGTAATGATTACCCTCTGGCTTATAAGTCATTCAAAATACTGGTCGAATTTCGCGGAAATTTCGCCTTCTGCATCACCCCGGCCCCGGCTTGGAGTCGAAAATGGACCCAAGTCCAATAGCCTCGGTACGGCGGAGGGGGCGGGACTTAAAAGTGTTCCTTAGAACCGGGTGGACCATTCCGCAGTTCGTTCGACAGATCGGGCTTGGAATGAATATACGCCCGCATCATGCCTGGCCCTGTGGGGAGGGCAGCTCTCCTCACGGTTGAGGAGAGAAGGCCAACTAAGGGAGCAAGTGTATGACGAAACCCGAAGCAGAGAAAGAAGTAAAAATTGGCGAGTTCGAAGTAGGGCCGGAAACTGCCCTCCGCGCTACCAGCCCAATAGTGCTTACTGGCACCGTGCAGGCCGGAGCTTTAAAAATCACCTTCGCCTCTGCACCGAAATCCTACCGCGTTTCGTCGAGATAAAACAGATCGAGGATGCGATTGGTGGTGTCGTTGATCAGCAGTACGCGTCCGTTGTACACGACTCGTTCCAGCTCACCTGGCAATTCTGACAATTGCTGCTCGCAAGCTAGCGGTAAGGGTCGCGCATCCTTCTGCAATTCTGGTGGAAGCCTCCCACCACTTCGAATGTTTCGTTCGTTGCCAGAGGGTAATTCCTCGCGCTGGGTGAGGCCGGCTGGCAGTTCTAACGCATGTTCGCTCACGCAGTTCCGGATCACACGGCGATCGCGGGCCGTGAAAGCGCTTGCGAAATTGTTTGTTGATGGAACGGGCTCATTATCGTCATCATGCCGGGGGTTGGCCGAGTTCTCTGCCTTGGTCGAGTTCACCGCCTTAGTCGAGTTCACCGCGGGCGCGCCACCGCTGACCGGAGCATTCTGCGTCGTTATAAAACTGAGCACTGCTTCGGATTCGACCACCGCCTCGCGTTTACCGGTCGCGGCCGCGGCTCCAGTGCCCGCCGCCCCTCCCACTCCCGCTCCGATGGCAGCTCCTTTACCCCCGCCAGCCAAGCCGCCAATGATCGCCCCCAGTGCTGCGCCGCCACCGATTTTGCCGACATTGCTCTTGGCGTGAGATGTGCCTTTGACGGTCAGCGGCTCGACTTCGATAGATGAGGCCATATGCGCAGACGCAATGGTTGCTAGGACCAAATCCAGCTTGCCGGGATCGCTCAAGCGCCCGGAGCGATGCACGTCTGTCACACGTCCGGTGACATCAGCACCTTTCGGATAGAGTTCCTTGCCCTCTACCATGATCGGCTCTTCGAGCGTGCCGTGGAACGTGTCGCCGATTTGCGCTGTTCCGCTATTTAAACTGTCGATGATGCGCACTTTGATAGTAGTACCGGGAGCGATTCCTGGAGCCTTTTGCGCCAGGGCCGGCGCGGAGACCAGAACCGATAAGAGAGCGAGCAAAATCAAAATCTGAATCGAAGCCGTCAATTCATGTTTGCGGTACATGTGCCCTCACTGATGATTCCATGTTTTCAGAGTTCCGGCAAAGCATCTTTCTCGATTGGATGCGATGGTATCGCGTTCTGCTGCATTGGGAGGTTGCTGCCCCTAGCGCTCGCATGACCTCCCTGGATAAAAACAAAATAGGAGCAGGCCCACAACGCTGTAGGCAGGGTCCCTTGTGCCCGAGTTGTAAGAATGACGTTGTAATCATCGGAAACACTAAGGCGGTCAATGACCGATTCTCCGGTCCCTGCCTCCGCTAATGCGAGATAGGCGAGGAACTGGTAGAGATCGGCCCCACTATATCCTTGGGAGACAAACGAGAGATCGGTGTCTCCCGCTGCGAAGTGCCAGGACAAAGAAGCCGCCAATTCGACTGCGCGTTCGTAAGTCTCGGGCGAGACGGCACCGGGAGGGGGGTTGTCGAAGACGATGCGCAATTTGCGCTCGTCCTCGCGGCTAAATTCGCGGACTTTCAGCGACCCGGATTTCGCGGTCGCCTTCCAGTCCACATGCCGCGCCGAATCTTCCGGCATGTATTCCCGAATGCGGTAAAGATCATGACCGCGACCGCGGACGAACGTCTCGAACTCACCCGTGATCATCGGCAGCACTTCAAAAAAATCGTCTGTTTGCTCCACCGACGGATAGACGATGACCTCCCGCACGATCGACACGCGCCGGGTTTTTGTCAGAAACGCGAATGGGAAACTGGTTGCCAGACCGAAGCTGTCTTCGCGGTACCGTCCCCGGCGATCGAAGCGCATTTCGAGGTCGGCCATCAATTTACTGCCTGGCGGGACGAATGGAAAATAGGCCGAGCCTTGAAAGATTCTTGATGGAGAATCTTCCTTCTTCGCGCGGCACAGCCGTCGGTCGGGCAATCTAAGCCACTGCTGCTCTGGCGGCCGGTTGGAAGGGACGGCAAAGGTGTACGGTTCCCAACGCCATCGTTTCCTGCTGACTTTGGAAGGCAAGACTCGAATCGAAAATGAAGCAAGCCAGCGTCGCGGGTTGCCGACAAGGATGCGCCCCAGCACAGGCCTGCGCGCAAAGATGTGCTCCGGCAAGCGCACATCCAATTCAAGGTTTCGCAGTACGAGCGCAGATACGAAACCAGAGACCAGAATGGCAGCCAGCATTGCCGCCACGATGATGTAGAGCAGGTTGTTACCCGTATTCAGCGCGGCGATGCCGATCAGCAGAGTGATAATTACGTAAAAAATGCCAGCCCGAGTGACATCGTAATGGAACGCATCTCGAAGTCGCTTTACGACCACGCGGCGCGCAAGGTAAGGGACCGTCGTAAGCCCCACAATGGTGGCAAGCAGAAGCGCAGCCGAAGCCAGCGCAACCGTGGCCCATAGGTTCCCCGACTCACGCGAGACCGTGGAGAACAACGCTGCGCTAAAAGCCAGCACCAGCCCAACCAGTGCGAGAAAGAATCGCACCCAGATTTCTGGTAGTTCGAGGGGAAACACACGCCGCAGGCGCGAGAAACTGGTCCCTCGTGCGCCCGGATTTGCAGAGTCATGCATTGGCGGGAGTCGCTGGTTTCGAGAGTAGCACTGCCCTGCAGGAGCATCAATCAGAATCACGTTGCCGAAAGAGGCGCCGCAGCCACACCGAAGCTTTCACTGCAGCTTGATCGGCTCCGGGGCTAACCGCCGGGAAACGCTGGCGCAGCTTCCCAAGCAGACGATGTGCCCACACGTATTCCGAGGAAAGGATCAGTAATCCGATCACGAGAAAGAGAACGCCTTGCAGCACGGGAAGCAAAAGCCCGATCATGCCAACGACGATGAATCCCCATCCGACGATCAGGACCAGAACACGTTTGACGGCATCATTCATCGGTCTCGAACCTGGCATTCATTCTTCTAGTTCGTGGTAAAGATGTAG
>QIAR01000204.1 GCA_003225595.1 Acidobacteriota bacterium
AGCAGTTTCGCCAATTCACTCACGCCGTGCTGAGCTTGCGCGACAGCCATCCCATAACCCGGGACAATGATTACCGATCTGACGCTGTCGAACAGAACAGTCAGTTCTTCGGGAGTGATGCTGCGCACTGTCCCTCTTGCGCCTGCCTCAGCACCTACTTCCTCCTCCGTGACCTTGCCGAACGCGCCAAACAGGACGTTCATAGCCGAGCGATTCATGGCTCTGCACATCAGCAGGGAGAGAAGGAAGCCGGAAGTGCCATCGAGCGAGCCGGTGATGATCTGAATCTTGTTCATCAACACGAAACCCATCGAGGCGTCTGCAAGGCCACCGTAGGAGTTCAGCAAAGCTATGACGACGGGCATGTCCGCCGCCCCGATGGGAATGACCAGCAGAAAGCCAAACAGCAATGCCAGACCGACTATCACGAAGAACAGCATACTGGCCGACGGTACGAAGATTAGATAGATGAGCGTTCCAACCACCGCCGTGAGCAGCGAGATATTGAAAATGTTCTGTCCTCGGTAGGTAATCGGGGCTCCGGGGAGGAGTTCCTGAAGCTTGCCCGCGGCCATGAGGCTGCCGGTGAAGGTCAGGCTGCCGATGACCACCTCCAGGCCGATGGTGGTCATCTTTACTCTGTCGAGGCCGATGGCGGCGTGGCGGACATATTCGGAAATTCCTATCAGGCTGGCCGCCAGCGCTCCGAGGGAGTGCGAAAGCGCAGTCCGTTGCGGGACAGCGGTCATCGGGATCCGTAGTCCCATGCTGCCCCCAACGACAGAGCCAATGGCAAGCCCGATGGTGATCCAACGGTAGTTGACGATCTCGGGGTGGAAGAGCGTCCCCACAATGGCCATCAGCATGCCGAATGCGGCCAGGAACATACCCCTCCTGGCGTACTTGGGTGAGCTCAGGCCTTTCAGCCCCAGGATGAACAGAACCGCCGACAGAATGTAGAAGTAGCGCAGCGCCGTAGCGGACAAAGCGGCACCAGCCAAGTGTGTGTCCGTTCCAGACCGCCTGAACCAAAAGAAAAGCACCAGGAAAACAACGACGAGAATTGAGATGGCAAGCAACAGCTTTGGATTGAGCTGGAACCAGCGCTTTTGCGCGCCCATCTCCTGCTTCCTTTTAAACATCTTCAACATCCGGTCGGTGATCAGAAAGCCGCCGACGACGTTGGTCGAAGAGCAAGTCACGGCAACGAACCCCAGGGCAGTGCTCAACCGGCTGTAGTTGGCGCCTGCAACGACTAGGGAACCGATGAGCGAGATCCCTGAAATCGCGTTGGTAGCCGACATCAGTGGTGTGTGCAGCAACGGTGGTATTCGCGTGATGACGTGATAGCCGAGAAAGCCGGCCAGGATGAAGATGTAAAGTCCGATCTCCAGTTCGGTTGTCATGATGTTCGATTTTTGAACCCGTTCATAACCTGGCCTTGACCACCTCGTGCCGGATCTCTCCCTGATGGGTAACCAGCGGGCCGCGTGTCAATTCATCATTCAGATCGAGATGAGGTCTCCCGTCCTTGAGAAGGTGAGCCAGGTAACTTGTAACGGTCCTGGCATACATCTCGCTCCCCTGAAACGGCACCGTGCTTGGCAGGTTCAGCGGACCGATAATGATTACGCCGTGCTTCACGATTTCCTGCCCGGCCTCGGTGAGGGCGCAGTTTCCGCCCTGCTCGGCAGCAAGGTCCACGATGACTGAGCCCGGACGCATGCCGTGGACCATCTCCTCGGTGATGAGGATCGGTGCGCGCTGCCCGGGAACCAGCGCCGTCGGGATGACGACGTCAGCGGCGGTCACGTACTTCGACATCATTTCCTGCTGCTTCCGATAGAACTCCTCCGACTGCGCCTTGGCATAACCGCTCTTGTCCTCTGCGTCTTTCGCAGCGAGGCCCAGCTCGGCGAACTTGGCGCCCAGGCTCTCCACCTGCTCCTTGACGGCTGGGCGGGTATCGTACGCCTCCACGACAGCGCCGAGCCGCCGTGCCGTGCCAATAGCTTGCAGTCCTGCCACGCCTGCTCCGATGACAAAAACCCGCGCAGGGGTAATCGTGCCGGCAGCAGTCATGAGTAGAGGAAAGAACTTCGGCAATCGGGTGGCCGCTATCAACACGGCCTTGTAGCCTGCGATCGTGCTCATGGCGCTGAGCGCATCCATGGGCTGGGCCCGTGTAATGCGCGGCATGAGTTCCATGGAGAATGCGGTAATCTGGCGCGCCGCTAGGGCTTTGATTGCTGTGATGTTCGTGTAAGGCTGGAGGAAGCTGATGAGGAGCGAGTTCTCCTTCATGCGGCCGATCTCGTCTAGCGTTGGAGGTTGGACTTTGAGGAGGACGTCGGCCTTGTCAAAAACCTCCGCCTCGAGGCGCGCGCCCTTCCCCGCATACGCCGCGTCCAAGAAGCCAGCCGACTCGCCTGCACCGGACTGGACGACAACGTCCAAGCCGGCCTTCGTCAGCCTGGGAACGAGTTCGGGAACAAGCGCCACCCGCTGCTCCCCCGGGACTGTTTCCTTCGGAACGCTGACGATCATAGGCATCGGCAACTCAATTGAGCCAATGTAGGTCAGTTATTCTAAATCCTGTCTGCCAGGCTGTAATTCCCAATATGATCGAAGCCCTGCTGAGGTCCGAAATGTTGGCACCGAGGACATGTACCAGATCCCAAGTGTGACGGTGAGGAGGGTCCCCTCGCTTCCGCGGGCAGGACCCAGCGTACAGAACGTTTACGAAAATGCCTTTATTGTCGCTCTGATAGTGCGGAAGGTGACGGCGATATTCGTAGATTCGCTTCACGTTGGACACGAATAACACAAACGTATTGCACGAGCGAGCCGCCCGCGCCTACATCGTGGCTGGTTGTTTCAAAATGGGACTGGCGAAGACAATGATCATGCGAAAAATCGATGTAGCCGCAAGCGGCTCGCCCAACCCATCCGGTCTCGATGTAGGCGCGAGCGTCTCGCTCGTGCCTTCAAGCGCGTACCCCTAAATTTTTTGCCACTCATATCCACGGATAGTTCGACGCGGAATTCTCCAACCCTGCGTGCGGCTCCGGCCCGGTGAGAATGCCTCATCTTGAAACCTGAGGCCCAGCGGACGTATGATTTTGGGAAGATATCCTATTCGAAACCAAAATCTTCGATAACCAGGAACGCCCTCTTGCGTTCCCCAAAGGACAGCCAAAGGAGGTCCAACATGCCCACGTCCAAAGAACTGACAATTCGCCTGGAAGATCGGCCGGGGACTCTCGGAAACGCCTGCCGCGCCCTGGCTGACCGCAAAGTGAACATTCTGGCATTCCAGTCGATCCCTGCAGAAGAAGGAAGTAGTCTGGTTCGCCTCGTAGTGGACAATCCCACGACGGCCAAGACCGTCTTCGATAAGCAAGGCCTCAGCTACACGGAGACGGAGGTCGCTCAAGTCAAACTTGCACATCGACCGGGCGAGTTGGCGCGTGCGGCTTCGCGACTCGGCGACGCCAACATCAACATCAACTACGCCTATTGCGGGATAGACGCAAGTACAGATGCCCCTCTGTTGATCGTTGGCGTCAAAGAAGTCGGGAAGGCTGTGACGATATTGGACCAGCTCACAGCCGCTGCGGCGTGAACCAAAAACCGCCTATTGCGTATCCTGCGGGCGCTGAGGGAGTCAGGGACGACCAACGTGACGATTAGTAATTGGCGGTGGAGTCGGCGACGGCTTGGATCAAAACTGGTGATACTTTGGCCCAGGCCGCCGCTCGCTGGGGCTGTACTCCGTGCCTGCGACTTGCTCCAGGCCCCGCGCTGTGTGGTCCGGATTTCTGCGGACCTGCGTGACGGAAAATCACTGCGCGGGGCCGCAGATTCCTCCGGGTTCAAACTACGGTTCTACGTCCACTCAACAGGTTGATGACCAGCACCACTAGGGCCAATACGAGCAGGATGTGGATAAACCCGCCTAAAGTGTACGAGCTGACCAGTCCGAGTAACCAAAGGACCAGCAGGATCACAAAAATCGTCCAGAGCATGTTTCACCTCCAGCAGAGAAATAGCAAACCTACCTGCCAGCTATTCTGATGCTGGTTCTTACGGGTTTACTGCTGCGAACGCCTAAATTTGCGGTACGGGAAAAACTGTAGAATCGGGGAATTACGACTGCAGCTTGCCGGGCGCAGCAAATCGGCGGGCCCGACTTGGCCGAAATCGCTTTATTGTTTGGTTAGCGGAAATCCTTTTTCGCGCCATCCCCGAACGCCGCCATCCATCGAAAGCACATTCTTGTATCCCATCTTTTGCAAGTTGTCGGCGGCCAACGCAGAACGAAACCCTCCGCCACAGTAGAGGACCAAGGGCGTGTTCACGTCCGGTACACGCTCCTCGATGTCACGTTCAATAATTCCTTTGCCGACGTGAATGGCCCCCGGAAGGTGATCCTTCGCCCACTCACTTTCCTCACGCACGTCGATGAGCAGGAACTTCTCGCGCTTATCAAGTTTTTCCTTGACCTCATCCACGCTTAGTTCCCGAATGCGCTTTTTGGCGTCGTCGACAATCTGAAGAAAACGCGGAGAATGCTGATGTGCCATGAGGTTCCTCCACAGCGTCTCGATATTTTACCGGATTCGCAAGCCGTCTCTTCATCCTATCCGTCGAGCGTCTCGTGGCGTGCCTCCACGAGTCGTTGCAGGCAAGGCATTTTAACCCGGCTGCTGGCTTTCAGCCAGTTTGCGAAATTACTGATGACAGGGATTGATACCTGTGAAATAACCAAGGCAAGGCTGGTTCCGGCTCAGAATCCAATTTGGGCCTGAGTGACCTACCGGGCTCTTACATCATTCATGGCAGATGAGGTAACCTAAATTAACGCAACACGAATGAATTAACGTAACACGAATGATGCTTCCGGTCTCCGGGAAGCAGTGCATGGCTTCAGCCCCTTTCAGCCCGACGATCCTTTGCGTGGACGACGAAGCGTCTGGCCTGTACTTCCGCACGCTGATCCTGGAAAGTCAAGGCTACAAAGTTATTGCGGGCTCTTCTGCTCAGGAAGGCCTGAACCTGTTTAAGGCCAACCAGGTTGATCTCGTAATTACCGATCACCTCATGGGACGCGCCACTGGCACCGTTATGGCCGCCGAAATGAAGCGGCTGAAACCCGGTGTTCCGATCATTCTTCTCTCCGGCACGACTGACATTCCCGAGGGCATGGAAAATGCCGACGTCTTCCTGCCCAAGACCGAAGGCCCGGAGAAGCTGCTGGAGAAAGTCCAGGAATTGCTTAATCCAGATCATGAGTCCAGCACTCAGGACGAGCCCAAGCCTGAAGCAATATTCAGACCGGAAATGGGGACCTCGCAGGCGCTGCTTGCTGCCATCGTAGAAGGATCAGAAGACGCGGTATTTAGCAAGACGCTGAACGGCATCGTCACCAGTTGGAACAAGGCGGCTGAGCGTATGTACGGTTATCGTGGGGACGAAATCATTGGGAAACTCGTCTCAGTCCTACTTCCTTCGGATCGCCCCAACGAGGTGCATGATATTCTGCAACGGCTCAATCGTGGGGAGAGAATCGAGCACTTTGAGACTCGTCGACTGGCAAAAGATGGCCGTCAATTATCTGTGTCCCTGACCGTCTCGCCGATTCGCGACAGTCACGGCAATATCGTCGGCGCCTCCACCATAGCGCGGGATATCACCCAGATCAAAATGGCAGAGCAGGCCCTTCGAAATTCGGAGAAGCTGGCAGTCGCTGGACGAATGGCAGCAACCGTCGCTCACGAGATCAATAATCCGGTGGAAGCTGTGAGCAATATTCTTTATCTGCTGGAGAACTCCACACAACTCGACGAAACAGCGCGGCAGTTCGTTAGAGCCGCACAGACCGAGTTGAAGAGAATAGGCCAGATCACGAAGCTGACCCTGGGCTTCTATCGCGGAGGCGAGCATAGAAAGACTCAGGTCAGGATCACGGAACTGATTGATGACGTTCTCACCCTCTATGCGCGCCAAATTGAGTCACTGGGTATTACCGTCAGGAAGCGCTATCGCTCCGCTGGTATTGTCAACGGCGATGCTGGTGAGCTAAGGCAGGTCTTTTCCAACCTGATCGTCAATGCCGTGGATGCCCTGAGCAAGACTGGCGACCAGCTCAGCGTTCACGTAGCGGATTTCGTCGATTGCAGGAACCCGAATCTTAGAGGTGTAAGGACTGTCGTAGGCGACAACGGTCCAGGGATTGCTTCGGAACATCGCGCACGGCTTTTCGAGCCTTTTTACACGACAAAAGGAGAGAAGGGCACGGGCCTGGGACTGTGGGTTTCGCGTGGAATCATTGAGAAGCACGGCGGCTCGATTCGATTCAGAAGTAGCAGCACGCCGGGATTTAGCGGCACTTGCTTCTCCGTATTCCTTCCCTTTGCTTACAACGCTTCTTGAGCTGATTGGTTCCATTCTTCTGATTCCCGCCGGAAAACGCTGCCAACGAACACTCGGGTGCTTCGTATCACGCACGCGTGCCTTCCGCGCTCTCTACCATTCATTAAGACTCTTAACCGCGGAGTCCACCGAGAAGGGCGCCCAACTCATTGGGTAACCGGCGCAAGCTGCCTTCGGTAAGAACTTGCGATTACTCCGGTTACTTTACGCGCGTGCTCTCAGAGCATAAGCTGCAGTCGTATGAGGCTGAACGCCTTGCTGATGTGTCGCGATCATGAGTCCCTTCGCCTTCTGGCAGCGGGAATGGACCAACTCAAAATCGAGAAGGAAGCCTGTCCATCGGTGTCTGACGCGTTGGAACTATTGACGCAGCGATACTACTCGGCTTTGGTAGTCGACTTCGAGTTGCCCGCAGCGGCGCAGGTTGCGCGCCTTGCACGGATGGCGCCTCCACGGCGTCGGCCGGTGCTATTTGCCATGATTGGCGAACGCACCGACGTCGCCCTCGCCTTCCAGGCGGGTGCTAATTTTGTCCTGTATAAGCCGCTTGCTCTTGCCCAGCTTTCCCGTTCACTGCGCGCAGGCCGCGGATTTATGCAGCCCGACCGGAGGCGTTCGACGCGGCATAAGGTTGAGGCGCTGGTGTATCTGCGATTCGGCGATGTTTGCGCTATGCCGGCCATCGTGCTCGATCTGCACGAGCAGGGTCTTTTGGTCCAGGCTGCCGAGCCCTTGCCCGCAGGAGAGCTTCCCCTACGTTTCATCTTGCCCGGAACTACACACCTGATCGAGGGAACCGGGGAAGTGATCTGGGCGGACGATAACGGCCGCGCTGGAATTTTCCCCAGTGAACTCTCTTCTTCGTCACGCAAGCAACTGAAGAACTGGATGGCGAAACGTAGCTCTAAGAAACCCGCTGCCCGCGTCAGTGATCGCTCGAAAAAAGCTCGCATGCCCGCCTCTTCGACCTACTGACACAGGCGTCAATCTCACAGTTCGGCTGGACTTCCAGGCTGTCATCCGCACCGCTCATGCTAGACTCACCAGTCCAACCCGAGGTGAAACCGTCTAGATGCGTCCTCTTTTCTTTCTTTCTGCGACGGAGATGGCTGAACAGGTCCGTCTGAAGAAGCTTTCGCCAGTGGAACTACTCGATGCTCATCTGGCGCGAATCGAGGCGTTGAATCCTAAGCTGAATGCGTTTGTGCAACTCGACACCGAACGTGCTCGTCGTCAAGCGCAAGCGGCAGAAGCAGCCGTGATGCGGGGGGAAGGGGTGGGACCGTTGCATGGAGTTCCAATCAGCATCAAGAGTTCGATCGAGGTTGCCGGGCTTCGTTGTGAAGTGGGGACACGCCTGCGAGCAGGCTTGGTTGCATCCCGCGATGCGCCGCTGGTCTCCCGCTTGCGCGCTGCTGGAGCGGTGGTTATGGGCGTGACCAACACGCCCGAGTTGCTGATGGCGTGGGAGACGGACAATCTTCTCTATGGCCGCACCAATAATCCCTGGGACCTGCAGCGCACGGCAGGCGGATCGAGCGGCGGGGAGGCGGCGGCAATCGCGTCCGGTTGTTCCGCCGGAGGAGTGGGTAGCGATGGAGGAGGATCCATCCGTGTACCCGCACATTTCAGTGGCATCTGCGGTTTGAAGCCCACTCCCGGGTGCATCCCGTCCACCGGACATTTCCCGAATTCGGTAGGTCCGTTTGCGCTTTTGGGGGTTGTCGGACCGATGGCGCGCACTATAGCTGATCTGCAGGCGCTGTTCGAAGTGATGGCTGGACCCGACGATGGCGACCCATGTGCCGCCCCCGTGCCGCTGCGCCGCATCGCGCTCGAAGATCTTAGAAAAATTCAAATCGGCTACTTCGAAGATGATGGCCGCACGCCCGTGACCCCCGAGACGCGCGCTGCGATTCGTACCGCTGCAGAATCGCTCGACCGCGCGAGTTTTCAGGTATATCCGTTTCTTCCGGATGGTCTCGAGCTCGCCCGACAGCTCTGGTGGAAGTTGTTTGGCATCGCCGGCGGAATGCTGCTGGGACGGTTGACTAAAGGCCATGAATCGGAGTTGAGCCCGATCCTGAAAGAATTCTCCAGTTGGGTGGCGGCTGACCCGCCTCACACCGGTGACAGTCTGCTTGACACGTGGGTCCAGCGCGACATCGTTCGCCTTCAGGTGCTCGCGCAAATGCGAGAGTTCCCGATCTTCCTCTGCCCGGTGGCTTCTATCCCGGCTTTTCGACACGGCGAACGCGGTTGGATGATCGAAGACAAGAAGGTGGAATACCTTGATGCGTGGAGCTACACCGAATGGTTCAACCTGCTGGGGATGCCGGCAGCGGTCGTCCCCGTGGGTCGGTCGACGGAAGGCTTGTCAATAGGAGTGCAAGTCGTCGGGCGCCCATGGGAAGAGGAACTTGTGTTAGCGCTTGCTGCCGCCGTCGAAAAGGAATGTGGCGGGTGGCGGGAGCCGCCGATCAATTGAAGCTCGCGTCTGACCGATACACTCT
>QIAR01000205.1 GCA_003225595.1 Acidobacteriota bacterium
ATCTTTCTATTATAGGGTGAGTGGAAAATCCTCTCAACCGTGAGGGCTAGAGGGAATGGGTCAGACCACCCATTCACGTTGCAGGAGAAGACTACAAAGAAAAGGCCCCGATAAATTAATTGCACACAAGGCGCAGCTGCGGTGAGGTTCACTGCTCGAAGGGAAGGCCTAGCGCATTGAAGTCCTCGTCCGCGTGAATCCAACCCTCTTTGCCATCGACACGCACCTTCAGCTGAACATTATCTGAACTCACACTGATTCCGCCCTGGTCGTCCATAGAATCGGGCTTGCCGGTGGGACGAGAAGTTAGGCCCTCGCTCCACTGTACTACGGTCGCACAACTCAGTAGTTCCACCTTGGAATCTTCTTTCACCAGGACTCTTTCAGGGTTCTTGCAGGCCGCGGAATCGGGGCAAAGCTGCACGAAGGTGAGGCCGTCAGTTCGCCGGTCGTCTTCCGGCGTAACGGCGTACTGGCAAGGCCGGCGCGAACCGCCGGCATTCGCTGTATCGCACGCTTGTGCCGGGTTCAGTTTGCCCTGGTTCCAATCCACCCGAACGGGATAAATGAGACGGAAGTGGTGCGCCCAAACTTTGAAGTTCAAAGCGTCCGACTGCGAATCCAGAGGGCCCGCACTCTTGAACTGCTTGCTGGTCCGATCAACGGAGGGAACCTCTCCCTGAACGAGTATGGGCCCGCTGAAGGGCTTGAATTTGCCCTTGACGACTCCGAACACCTGATACCACTCACTGGACTCGGGTTCCGGAGCTGAAGGTTCCGAGTCGAGATCGTAGCTGACCAGGAGCCCAGTGCCGTTCGTTCCGGTCAGAACGCCTGCAGAAACAAACCAGGCATCGGAGAATTCAACGTCGGCTGACTGGTGGGGGAAAGTTCTCTGGTACAGGATGGTATCGGCCGCGTCTCGAATCTCCATGGCGACCACCGTGTCACCGGTTTCCTGGGTGGGTCCTGGCTGACGCTTCTTTTTGCGCAACATTATCCTGTAGTCCTTCCCCGCAACCGAAAATGGACCGAGGCGCTGCTCAGTTTCCGCTGCTGCCTCCCCTACGGTGGGTACCGCTGGAGCGGAGGTCTGGGATGAATTCAGTTGCTGGAGACTAACCGGCTGCATAGCGAGCGATTGCTGCTGAACCGGGCGTTGGTTTATCGGCTGGTAACGACGATTCGCCCACCATCCGGCCTCGGCCAGGGCGACGAGCAGCACGCTGATCGCGGCAAAGCGGAAGGTTCTCATCGGGGGGGACCACGAGGAGGCAACCCTACGGCGGCGAAATCTTGTTCACCATGGATCCAGCCCTCGTTTTCGGTGTTGTTGTCGATCAGCACCTTTAGCCAAAGGTTGGGGAACCCAATGCGCATTACATCCTCGTCCACAGTCCAGGTCACGATGGATCTGGCTTTGAGGAGTTGAACGTCGGCGCCTTTCTTGATGACTGCGTGCTGTACGTTGGTGCTGAGGTTCTCCTCAGGAGTGGGAAACAGACGCGCGAAGTTGAACTCAGCGCTGCTCGGCGTGCGCTCAGCCTCCACACGCATGTCGCAACCCGTTTCACGCAGGCCGCCCATGCCGGTTTCAAGGCATCGCTGGCCGGCCATCAATTTGCCACTTCTCCAGTCCACGCGCAGTGGCACAATCACGTAGAACTCCCCAGTCCAGACACGCAGTTCTGAACTATCGAGGGGGCCACGGATAGGCATCGGGACAGCGCCATTCGGGGCCCTGGCGATAACGCCGGTGAACTGGCCAGGCGTATTCATTGCGGACTCGGCGCTGTCGGGTTGATCAAAGAGCGCGAGTTTCCCGTTTCTGAAGCCAAATACCTGCCACGACTGCTCATTGCCGGGTGCGATGGGCTGATGAGTGTAGCTGACCAGCAATCCGGTGAGATTGTCGCCGGGGAGAAGTTGTGCGGATGCGGTCACGACTTGCTGGAATTTTGTGCCTTCGAGTTGGTAAGCGAATGCTTTCTGATATAGAACGGCGCGGGATTGGTCGTGGATTTCCAGCTTGACTAAGGTCTGGCCAAAGCTGCCACTGGGTGCCCCTACAATGCGCTTGTTGTGCAGGACGATGGTGAAGCTCTGGCCCGCGATGGTGAAGGGGCCGAGGCGCTGGTCGACGTTCTGGAGCGTTACGGTGGATGTTGTGTGGGGCTGGGCGGCGTTCTGGGGCGGTAGTCCCCAAGCTGGCGAGAGCATGGCCGAAGCTATCAGCACCCGCGAGACGGATTTTGCCATTCTCATGTGGTAATAGTCGGTTCTTTTGAGGCGCGGGACAAAGTACGAAGGTAATTCGGCCTAAGTACTCAGGGGCTGAAGGGTCTGTTCTGATCCCACGTGGTCGCACTCACAGATTAGGCTCTGGCGATTGTTGTTGAGAAATCCCCGTTTCACTAGCAACTGCTTGGTGGTATTTATGGGATGGCTTTTAATCTTGTGCTGACTGCTCTTCTTTGTCCCTTTTCTTCCCGTACCGGAAAGCCCAGCCGACACCGGCGGTCATGACTCCCAGCGGAGGAACGAGCAGCACGAGGATGGCGCGGCTGAGGGCACGCTGTCCGTCTTTGGTGGCTGCGGCGGCAGTCGTGTAACACATGGCACAGCCTTGGCCGAAGGCAGGAGCCGCCCACAAAGCCAATATAAACACGAGGACGGACAGACGTAGCTTCATTTCACTCCCAAAGAAAGAATGCGCATGGCATCTGCGAAGAAGATGCACATCAAGCAAAGGCATGCCACAATCGCTGCCATCAGCATAAACCTCATGAAGGGGACTTCAAACATTAAATGCATGAAGTAGGCGATGATCAGAGCTGCCTTTATCACCGAGAGAACCATCAGGACTTCCAGCATGCGCACCGGCTGGAAGAATTGCTCGTAGGCCAGAAAGACCTCAACTCCTGTGAGGACGAGCAGGGCTCCCCACACCCAGAAATACTGGGCCTTGCTCTCGTCGTGTGTTGCGGCTACGGTATGCATCGCAAAAGGCTTCTCCTCAACCAAGTAACGCCCAGGGTGACGTGCTATACCCGCGTAGACATCAAGTAGACCAGCGGGAAAATGAACATCCACACCAGATCGACGAAGTGCCAGTACAGCCCGGAAACCTCTACATCATGAGAATCGTAGTCCTTGGGGTGCAAGAAGAGAACCATCGCAGCGACCACTGCGCCGATCAGCAACACGTGAACTCCAAGGTGAAACACGTTGCTGGCGGGAGTCGCCAGCCAGCCAATCAACCATAAAAGCAGCAGAACTGGCAGGAACTTCTTGCGCAATGCGACCACGCCCAGATAGATCACGCCAATAGTGACGTGCAGCATGTGCATGCCCGTCAGAGTGAAGAATGTTCCGCCGAACTGCGGTACCGACGGCGCCCAGGGGTTCGTGAACGGCGTCATGCCTTCGTGGATCAGCTTGCTCCACTCCATGCCGTGCAGCAGGACAAAAGCGGCACCGAAGAACATGGTAGCGAACAACCAGTTACGAGTCCGGATCTTATCGCCGCGATGGGCTGCCAACACGCCCAACACCATGGTCAGCGAACTAGACAGCAGGCAGGCCGTCATGATGGTGGCGTTGATGATGCTCTCTTTGCCAAAGGGCGTGGGCCAACTCGGGTTCGAAACCCGTCCGTAGCTGTAGGCGAATAGGAGCGCTCCGAAGGTGAGCGAGTCGGAGGCCAGGAACAGCCACATCCCAATCTTCTTCGAATATGTGCCGAACAGGGATGGTTCATAGACCCCTGCGATGTCGTGGTGCACGGCGGCATCAGCCATCGTTTCGATCTCCTCGTCGTTCTAGCCTGAACTTATCTCGCAATCTCTAAAAGAGCAAAGATGTAAATCCACAACAGGGCCATAAAGTGCCAATACCAGGCGGTGATATCAACCACGATCCGCCGCGCCTCAACTGGTTTGCGGAGCAGGGAAGTGACGGCGGAGTACAGCAGCGCCAGAATTCCGCCCGCGAGGTGAATGGCGTGCATCGCGGTCAAAAGGTAAACGAAAGAACTGCTGGCGCTCGTGGCCACGTAGAAGCCGCGCGCCGCCAGTTCTCGCCAGGCCATCCACTGTCCCGTGAGAAAGCCCAGGCCCAGCACCACCGTAATGCCCAGCCAGGGAAACTTCCTTTCTTCCCCAAGCGAAACCCCGGGAATAGAAGTCACCGGCGCGAGTGCGGCCTGTCGCGTGATCTGGCGTCGCGCCAGCTCCATGGTTGCACTGCTGACCACTAGGATGACCGTATTTATCAACAACAGCACCCACGGCAGGTTCACCGGCAGCCAATCGTGAACGTAGGTATTGGTGCGAACATCGAGCGTAGGCAGGCCTTGACGAACGATGTAGGCGCTGGTGAACGACACGAAGAGCATGATCACCGGCGTCAGACCCACAGCCAGACCAAGCCGGGCGCGGCGCAAACGCTCGCCATAATCGGGTGAGCCGTTGCCTCCGCGGCCATTGCCGCCGCCCCCGCCGAAAGTAGGCGGTGTGCTGCCTCCTCCACCCTGGCGGGTTTGTGGAACCTTTACTGAAACCGTGGAGCTCAAAGTTGCCATACCTGAAGTTTAGTGTACCGGAGCCGTAGCTGGGTCATTCTGCATGACGTAATCCCGCGGCGCGCCTGGCACACTGTATTCGTAGGGCCCATGGTTCACCACCGGAGTGCGCCCGCCAAAGTTGTCGTGCGGCGGCGGCGTGGCCGTTGTCCATTCGAGCGTGGTTGCCTCCCACGGGTTGTCTGCGGCCTTCCTTCCCTTGGCCATGCTCCAGAAGAGATTGAACAGGAAGATGAACTGTCCGGCGATAGTGACGATGGCGGCATAGGTCATGAACCTGTTCAGCGGAATCAGCGGGTGCAGGTAGGCGACCTCAGTAAGCTGAGAGTAGCGCCGGGGTTGGCCCGCCATGCCCAGATAGTGCATTGGCATGAAGATGGAGTAGGTGCCCACCAGCGTAATGAAGAAGTGCCACCGGCCAAGGGTCTCGTTCATCATGTGGCCGAACATCTTTGGGAACCAATAATACGTGGCGGCGAAAATTCCAAAGATTGCTGCCACCCCCATGATCAGGTGGAAATGCCCCGGCACGTAGGCAGTATCATGCAGCGGAATGTCGAGCACCGGTTGTGCCAGGAACGGTCCGCTCAGCCCACCGGAAACGAATAGCGAAACGAAGCCGATGGCAAACAGCATCGGGGTGTGGAAGCGCACCCGTCCCTTGTAGATGGTGCCGATCCAGTTGAAGGTCTTGATCGCAGACGGCACACCGATCGCCATGGTCATGATCGAGAAGGCAAAAGCGGAGTACGGGCTCATGCCGCTCATGAACATGTGATGGCCCCATACCACAAATCCCAAAATCCCGATCGCAAGCATCGCGTAGACCATCGCCCTATATCCAAAAATCGGTTTGCGCGAGAAGGTGGAAAGCAACTGCGACGCGACCCCCATGCCGGGCACGATCGCGATGTACACCTCGGGATGACCGAAGAACCAGAACAAATGCTGCCACAGCAGTGGTGAGCCGCCATTGTGCTTGACCAGATCTGTGCTGGGACTGAACCCACCGGGCGGGAAGCTGGTCTGACCGGTGAAATTCAAGCCGCCCGGCACAAAGAAGCTGGTTCCGAGATTGCGGTCCATCAGCAGCAGGATGCCGCCGGCGGCCAGCACTCCGAACGCCAGCAGGCCCAGGATCGCGGTGATAAACCACGCCCAGCAGGTCAGCGGCATGCGCATCATTGACATACCTTTGGCACGCATGTCGAGGGTGGTTGTGATGAAGTTCAGCGCGCCCATCAGCGAAGCGGCACAGAAAAGAGCGATGCTGGTGATCCAGAGATCAGCACCCAGTCCCTCCCCTGGTCCGGAGCTTGGAACCGCGCTAAGCGGCGCGTAGCCAGTCCAGCCGTGCAGCGGCGCTCCTACGAAGAAAGCTGCGATCAGCACCACAAAGGCGACGAATGTGGTCCAGAAGGAGAGCATGTTGAGCGTGGGGAACGCCATGTCGGGCGCTCCAATCTGGATGGGAAGAAAATAGTTCCCGAAGCCGCCCTGTGGGGCCGTGGTGAGCACGAAGAACACCATAATCGTGCCGTGCATGGTCACAAACATGAGGTAGGTTTCCGGCTTAATGTCCCCAAAAATCGGCAAGCTCGCGGTCGGCCAGATGAGGTGGATTCGCATCAGCAGAGAAAGGCCCATGCCGACGAACACCGCTATCAACGCCAGAAAATAGTATTGCAGACCGATTACTTTGTGATCGAGACTGAAAACATATTTACGGATAAAGCCCTGAGGGGCCGCGTGCGCGTGTACGATTTCCGTGCTAGCCATTTACTGTTTCTCCGCCTCCTTGGAGGCCAGCCATTTATCAAATTCTTCCTGGCTGACTACTTTCAGCATTCCATGCATCTTGTAATGGCCTAGCCCGCAGAGTTCGGCGCAGGCAATTTCGTAGTCGCCAGTCTGTATGGGCTTGAAATGCATGTGGATGATGAGGCCAGGCACTGCATCCTGTTTAAAGCGCATCGCAGGAATGAAAAGACTGTGAATCACATCCTGGGCGCGCAGCGCCAGGTCGACTTCACGGTTCACGGGCAGGTACATGGTTCCGCTGACGACGTCGTCCTTGGACGCCGCGTCTCCAGTATCGAGACCGACCGCCGCTTCACCACCCGCGGACGCGTCTACCAACTCGGGCTTCGTGCGGCCATACTTTCCATCGGCACCGGGATAACGGAAGTACCAGGCAAACTGGAGGCCTGAGGCTTCCACCGGTACGGCGCCTGGTCCGGCCGGTTCAAAGCGTTCGCTGGCCCAGACGCTGCTGCCCATGAGGTTCAGACCAATGAACAGAACCCCGGTCAGGACGGTCCACAGTGCTTCGAGGGTGGTGTTGCCGTGGGAATAATGCACCTGCGATGCGGAACCGCGGTCACGGTATTGCCACACGAAAAGTCCCAGCGAACCCTGCGCCGCCACAAACACAATTCCCATCAGGACGTAAGTGAGGGCGAACTGATGGTCAATCCAAGGCGCGGCCGCCGAGGCTCCTACCGGTAACCACCAGGTCTTGGCTACGAAGAAGTACGTGCTCAAAAAAGTGATCAGCCAGATGATCGCGAGAAGCGCGAGGCCCATCCACTAGCCTCCCCAGATTATGTTTTAGGATTTCTCTTGATTTTACGCTGCCTCCTCGTTCGGCTGGAAGCCGCGATTAATTTCGAAGTCTATCACAGCCCCACATGATGCACGCAAGGAGCTGGTCCTCGACTGTCAATCGACTGGTCAATAACTTCATTCGTTATTGGGGAAATTTACTACGCCCACTTAATTTAGTGTCGTGTCCCGTTAATTCGCGTCACATCTCGCAGGGTGTCATCCTGGAGTGGCCTCCAGGCCGCGAAGGATCTATGCAGAACGTCAGGTCGCGCCTCGGTGCGACGCATGTGCTGTTGCGCGCCACGCCCCGAAGTGCTACAGGTTCCATTCAATGGATTGGCGCCATTCCATCCAGGTGGCGGCACACAGCCGAGGCGCGGCGGCTGATCCAGCCGAAATAACGAGCCGGACGAGGAGATGCTCATGAGTGGATTCACGAACAACGAGGGCTCGGGAATAGCAGTGCAGGAAGCTGCTCACTTAAAGCCGGGAAACCACGCCGCAAACTGGCGCCAGAGCAAATGGCTGGTGCTCGGAGAGTTGGTTGTCGTTGCCCTCATTTTTGTGGCGGATGCCAGGCATCTCATCCCCTTCAGCAAAACCCCGTTCCTGCTGGTGCTGGGATGGATCTCGCTCTGGGTGCGCAAAATCGGCTGGCGCCGCATCGGGCTCACACGTTACCGCAGTTGGAAGATCACCCTGGGAATGGGCCTTGGGGCTGGACTCCTGCTGCAGGGTTTCGAACTGTTCGTCAGCCAACCCCTACTGGTGAGATGGCTGGGGAAGCAGCCGGACCTCGAGGTTTTTCGCGCGTTGACCGGGAACCTGAAGCTGACCCTGATCTTCCTTGCGTTGACCTGGACTCTTGCTGCCTTCGGCGAAGAGATGGTCTACCGCGGCTACCTCATGAACCGGGTTGCCGACCTGCTGAATCGCACGCGACGTGCCTGGATCGTCAGCCTGTTTGCAGTCCACATCGGATTTGGTCTTGCCCACGCGTACCAAGGGTTGACCGGCATAATCGACGAGGGCCTGATGGGACTATTGCTGGGACTGATATATCTGCGCACGGGGCGCAACTTGGCCGTGCCGATCATTGCGCATGGAATTGGGGACTCGATTGACTTTGTGCTGATCTTCTTCGGGAAATATCCCGGCATGTAGGGCTTGTCGATCGGTCAGTCGCGGCTCGGTGCGGCATAGTGCTGTTGCGCGCGACACGCCTTGACGTGCTACACGTTCCATTCAACGGATTGCCGACCTGGCGGCATACAGCAACTCAGGCGCCGCGGCCATACATTCCGAGTCGGCGACGACTCATCCAGAGTCGTCGCATCCGCTGCAACCTGGCGGCTCTTGTACGCGAGTACGCTACGCCCAGCTCAAACTGATGACGCAATACTTCCACCCTTTGCCATGCGGATGATGTGATCCGCGGCCCGGTAAGCCAGTGCCTGGATGGTGCACGTCGGCTGGTTTCGGCCGCTGGTTACGAAGCTGCTGCCGTCCACGATAAATAGGTTTGGAACATCGTGCGCGCGGTGGTACTTGTCAACGACGGAGCTCTTGGGATCATTCCCCATTCGGCAGGTTCCCATGAGATGTCCGGCGGCGGTGGTATCTTCGATGGGCAATGCCCATTTCCTGCCGGCGCCTGCAGCGTCGAGCAATTCCAGCGACCGGTCACGGAAGAAGCCCAGCGTCTTGAAATCATCAGGATGGCTCTTGTACGTCACGCGCAATGCCGGTAGTCCCCAAGCATCTTTCGCCTCAGGATCGAGGCTGATTGTATTGGATTCAAGTGGCAGACACGTGGTATGGCTGAAAACGGTCAGAGTACGGTTGAAATTTTCCTTGAGCGCGGGCATCGATTCCGCCGCCACCGTAGGAACCGCGCTTCGGATCGGAGTCATAGAAATCCTGGACCACGCGGGTCACGCGCACGCTCTTGAATTCGTTGAGGGGGTGCTCGAAGGTTCCGAGCGTGAGGCCGCCGAGATCCACCATAAAGAACTTGCCGACCAGTCCGCTCGAATTTGCCAGCCCCTGCGGGTACAAGTTTGACTTTGACATCAGCAGCAGCCGCGGCGTTTCTGCCCCATTGGCGCAGACAACCACCGCTTTTGCCCTTTGTAAGTGTTCTTGCTTCTGCGAGTCGAAGTAGAGCACTCCGTCCACCCGCCCGTTCTTGTCGGTGGAGATTTTGCGCACGTAGGAATTCGGCCGGATTTCGCAGTGGCCGGTCTTTTCGGCCATGGGAATCACGGAGGCGAGCGTGCTCGATTTGGCACCCCACTCACACCCGAAGGATTCACAGAAACCGCAGTGTGCGCATGCCGACCGGCCCTGGTAGGGTTGCGACAAAATCGCAAGCGGCGCCGGATAGGGATGCCATCCCAGCTTGCGTGCACCCCGTTCCAGCAGGACTCCGGAAGACTTAACAGGCAGCGGCGGCAACGGATAAGGCTTCGAGCGCGGAGGGTCAAACGGATTAGCTCCCGCCAGACCAGAGATTCCCAGTTCCCACTCCGCCTTGGTGTAGTAAGGTTCGAGGTCGGCATAGGTGATCGGCCAATCGGCCAAACCCGTGCCTTCGACCGGTCCCCAGCGGCTGCGCTCGGCAAAGTCGACCTCGTGAAAACGCCAGTAGTTCCCGGTGAATTGAACCGTGCCACCTCCGACACACTGCCCGTACTGCACGAATGCAGCTAGTGCTGCTTTCTCGCTCTCCGTTTTGCGAAAAGTGTTGGGCTGAAGCGCATGATCGTTGGTGAGTACTTCCCGTCCAATGAACGGCGAATCGAAAATGTCCTTGAATTTCAACTCGTCGTGGGTAAAGTCCTCTTCATGGAAATAGGGCCCCTGCTCCACGACCACAACCTGGAATCCGGCGGTGGAAAGCTCCTTAGCTACGACACCCCCGGCACCGCCTGCGCCCACGATCACAAAATCCACCGGCCTTTTGTCCTCGAATTTCGTCATCGCGTCGCGATTTCACCGGCCCTTGTTGTATTCGCTATCGTAGTACCCAAATGGCGGATCGTAGGTCATCTGATCCTCGAACCCGATCAGCTTCCATCCGGCCTGGTCGTGGTTGCCCCCATACTCGGGGCGGGACAGGTATCCCATGATGGTATGCAGGCGGACAAGCTCAAAGAAATCGGTTTTCTCGATCGCGGACAGCAATTGAATCTGTTGCGCGGGAGTTAGAGATGAAAATTTGTTCGCGCTGGAAAAGAGTTCCTGCGTCCTGCGTCGCAAATCTTTGAGGCCCTGCGTGTATGCGGGCTGCTTGTCGCGGTCGAATGTGGCCAGGACGTGATCGATGAAATAGATAACTTGCGCCTCGCGTGCCCCCGGTGCATCGTCACTCGGAATGATCTGAGCGGCCACGGCTTCGATTTCGACGGCTTCTTCAGGAGAGAAAAACAGAAACTTCGCAGATTGGCCCGAGGCTGCCGCGCGCTGGGCGCGTTCTTGAGCTGCGAGGATGGCGGGCCATCGTAAGGCAAGCCAGGCCGAACTTAGCCCCGAGACCGAGCCGAGAAGAAACTGCCGCCGTGAACTATTGCCGGTGTTCATGGTCGATGGCCGATATTCAGGTTAATTTGTGGGAGTGTATCACTCCCCCCTTCGTATCGCCTACCCCGTCAACGGGTGCCCAGCTCAAGCCGAGGGTATCAAGCCAGTCGGGGAGTCACCGGACGTATTGCGGCCCACTCGACAACAACCCACTTGCCCGTGTAACGCGCTTCGGGTAGAAGTCACGCCAGATGAGATGAAGCACGTGGGCTCCGGCACGCACTGGCTGTAACTTTATGCTTCCTTTTTGCACTCCCTGCAGTCTTATGCTGCAAACCGGTTGGTCTCAATCAGAGCGCACGCGCTGATTCTGAGAACTTCCAAGCTTGGCACTGCAACGATAGAATCATCCGATCCGCTATGCCGAAGAAGTCCCAAGCTCGCGGGCACGACACGCGCTATGTCCGTCTGCAGAAGAATTACTGCTTTGCCTGCGGCAAGAACAACCCTGAAGGCATGCGCCTGAAATTCACCTTCGACGAAGTGCGCGATTGCTTTGTCTGCCGCTTCCGGCTGGGCAAGCGCTACACCGGCCCGCCGGGACACTGCCATGGCGGCATCATCGCCACTATTCTGGACGAGGCCATGGGCAAGGTAAACAAACTACGACATGTGGTGGCACTGACCTCGCAAATCGCAGTGAATTATCTCAAGCCGGTGCCGTTGAACAAACCGCTGCGGGTAGAGTCACGCGAGGTCCGTGTTCGGGGACGACAACATATCAACATGGCGGAGATCTTCGACCAGAAAGGAGAAGTGCTGGCGCGCAGCCGTGGGACGTTCATTGCGGTTGACGCCGAGCGCATGTTCGCGAAGTATGCGGATAAATGAGGTATGCTGATAAATGAGGTACGCAGACAAATGAAGAAAGCGGCCACAGATCCCACGGATGGGCAAGCACTCTCCCTGGGCGAACCCGACGCTTAACGACAGCGTTCCAGTGCCAGCGCCAACTGCTCCACACCACGGCGCAGTTCTTGTGCGTCGACCGCGGCAAAGCCCAACACCAGCCCCTCTCTCCGCAGGCGGCCTGAAGCGTAGCGGCCGAGAGGAACCACCTCGACATCATATTTGGCGGCTGCTGCGGCCGCCCGATCAGCACCGATCCCACGCTTCAACCATCCCACCGTCTGCAATCCGGCTTCAACCTCGGGAATCTCCAGCAGGCCGGATAATTTCTGGCGCGCGCATTCCAGAAACACGGAAAGGCGTTCGGCATACAGTTCGCGCATGCGCCGGATGTGACGGGCGAAGTGTCCCTCAGTGATGAAGTCGCAAAGAACCGCTTGGTCGATCAGCGGAGCGTGGCGCATGCTGATGGATTGCGCGGCGGCGAAGCGATCGACCATACCCGACGGGACGACCAGGTATGCAAGACGCAGGGCAGGGAAGAGGACTTCGTTGAAGCTGCCGGCAAAGATCACGGCTCGCGAGCGGTCCAGGCCCTGCAGCGCCGGGATGGGGCGTCCAGAGTAGCGATACTCACTGTCATAGTCGTCCTCGAAGATTAGCGTGCGTGTGCGCCGCGCCCATTCCAACAGCGCCAGCCGTCGGCGCAGACTCATGGTCACGCCTAAAGGGAATTGGTGCGCCGGAGTCACATAAATCAGCTTGGCACGTCCCCAGCGACGCTGCCCATGCCTCAGGTCCAAGCCTTCCGAATCGACCGGTACCCGACGAATAATCGCGCCCACTGCACGGAAAACGATGGCCGCACCAGGATACCCGGGCTCCTCCATCCACACCGCATCGCCAGGATTCAGCAGCAAGTGGGCAGCGCGTTCCAGGGCCTCCTGCACGCCGGAGATGATCAGCACCTGATCGGCCGAGCACTTTACTCCGCGCGCAGCGTTCAGATAATCGGCGACCGCCTCACGCAGCGGACGATAGCCCAGGGCTTCACCACCGGCCAGCAGGTGCGCCGAAACACGCCGTAGGCGCCGTGCAGCAACCTGCGCCCAGAGCAATGTGGGAAAGGCATCCAGCGCCGCCTGGTTCGCCCGGAAGGCACGCGGCGGCCGAAGCCCGGCTTCCGGGAAGGCTTTCAACCTGCGCGCGTAATCTGACCAAGCCACTCGGCGAGGCTGCGATGCCCCGCCGTGGCTGATTCCTCCCACCTGCAGCAGTTCGTCAGGAAGCACCTGCGTGACGTACGTTCCCGCGCCAACTTTCCCTTGGACGTATCCCTCCGACTTCAACTGCTCGAACGCTGTGACCACGGTCGCCCGCGAAAGCCCGTATTGCCGTGCCAAATCGCGCGTGGCAGGAAGCCGTGCTCCCGGCTTCAACCGGCCTTCTAGAATGGCCGAGCGCAGCTCTTCATAGAACCAGTGGTAGAGCGGCGTCCCAGAACGCGGCGCCGGGAGACTCAAGGGAAGTGTTGTAGTATGTTTGGGCATGTATCCAATTGGTATGGACAGAATACAGTAAATGGACCTTTGGAGAAGTCCAATAATTCAAGTAGCATGAGGATGTTTGCCGGGTGCGATCACTTGCTCTGGAGAGAGATGATGGAAAAGGTAAACCTCGCGCAGAAATTCGCGCAAATTCACGAGTACTGGAAACCTTACATCGCCGGCGAACTCAACGGCCAATTGGTCAAGCTCGACAAGCTGAAGGGTGAATTCATCTGGCATCATCATGAGCATGAAGACGAGATGTTCCTGGTAGTCAAAGGCCGCTTCCGAATGGAGTTTCGCGACCGGCATGTCTGGTTGGAAGAAGGAGAATTCATCGTCGTACCACGCGGCCTAGAGCACCGTCCGGTAGCCGACCAAGAAGCCTGGATCATGCTATTCGAGCCAGCCTCCACGCTGAACACGGGCAACATAGAAAACGAAAGAACGCTGCAGGAACTGGAGCACGTGTAGCATGTTGCTGACAAACTCGCGCCGGGCGCGAATTGGGAAGGGCACGACTTTACAGCTTGCGGAAAAACTGTGGCTTTTGGGTGGCGCAGCGTTTTAACGCTGCGATAGAGGCTTTCTTTTCAGTATGGCTTTTTAGCCGCTGAGGTTAAGAAAGCCCCGCTCGATTAAGTTTTTCGGCAACAATCCACGAGAGAGGACTTATGTCACAAAACAACGGAAGTTCAACCAGCCTTCGCCTAAAAACTGGCCTCGCCGAAATGCTCAAGGGCGGCGTCATCATGGACGTCACCAACGCCGAGCAAGCCACCATCGCCGAGAAAGCCGGGGCCGTGGCCGTAATGGCGCTAGAGCGCGTCCCGGCGCAAATCCGTGCCGAGGGCGGCGTCGCCCGTATGGCTTCGCCCAAGAAGATTCGCGAGATCATGGCTGCGGTTTCCATTCCGGTGATGGCCAAGTGCCGCATCGGCCATTTCGCCGAGGCACAAATCCTGCAAGAACTCGGTGTGGATTACGTCGATGAATCCGAAGTCCTCACCCCCGCGGACGAAGCGCATCACGTGGATAAGCACGCTTTTACAGTTCCGTTCGTGTGCGGCGCGCGCAACCTGGGCGAGGCCTTGCGGCGGATCGCCGAGGGCGCGGCCATGATCCGCACCAAGGGTGAAGCCGGCACCGGTGATGTTGTGCACGCCGTGAAACACATCCGCCAGATCGTGCAGGAGATGAAGATCCTCACCGTGCTCAGCGAAGAAGAGCTCTACGCGAAGGCAAAAGAGCACCAGGCGCCGTACGAACT
>QIAR01000206.1 GCA_003225595.1 Acidobacteriota bacterium
ACGACTCACTACATGGACGAGGCCGAGCGTCTCTGCGATCGCCTGGCCATCATCGATCATGGCCAGGTTATTGCGGAGGGTACGCCTGCGGATCTCATCGAGCGTCTGGGCGGGCATCATGTGGTCGAGTTCGCCGTCAGCGGCAATTCGGATGGCGCAACGCTTGATATCTGGCGGGCATTGCCCGGAGTCGAATCCGTGCGCCACGATGACGGCTTCTTCAGCCTCAACGTGCGCGCACCGCATCTGACGATTCCGGCGTTGCTGGAGGCAGTTGAGCACCGTGGTTCGCAGCTTTTGCACCTTACGACGCGCCAGGCGAGCCTTGAGGATGTTTTCGTCCGCCTCACCGGTCGGCACTTGAGGGAGGAATGAGGTGTCTGTTTCGCAACAACCCGTTCGCCCAACCGAGATCGACAAACCCCGCACCACTTCTCACGCCCGTCCAGCTCAAAACGGGCGCTGGTCGGCCTATCTGCACTTGCTCGTGGCACGGCTGAAGGAGCTCCAGCGCGAGCCCGAGGTCGTGTTCTGGGTCTTTCTCTTCCCGCTGCTGCTCGCGCTTGGACTCGGCATCGCCTTCCGCAACAAGCCCGCAGACATTACCTCGGTCGCAATCGTTTCCGGCCCCGGCGCCCAAGATGCACTGGTCATGATTCAGGGTTCGCCGCTCAAGTCCTCCGTCCGCGCCGAAGTGCTTGACCCGACTTCAGCAATGAAGGGCTTCCGCCTCGGCAAGTACGATCTTGTCATCGAGTCCGATGGCAACGGAGGCTTTCGCTATCGCTATGATCCGGCGAGGCCAGAAAGCGTGCTCTCCCGGACCGAAATAGATGACGCCTTGCAGGCTGCGGCTGGACGAAAGAATCCTGTTCCTACTTCCGCACAGGCTTCCAGTGAGCCCGGCTCCCGCTACATCGACTTTCTCATCCCCGGGTTGCTGGGGATGAACCTAATGAATTCCGGCATGTGGGGTATTGGATTCGCCCTGGTGGAGATGCGTCAGCGCAAGCTGCTCAAGCGTTTCGTGGCTACGCCCATGCGCCGCAGTGATTTTCTCCTCGCCCTGACCAGCAGCCGCATTGTGTTAATGCTCCTTGAAGTCGGGCTACTGCTCGGCTTCGGCGGGCTCGTTTTTCACATGCAAGTGCTCGGCTCGGTGTTTACGATCGTGTTTTTGGGAGCGATTGGCGCCGTCGCGTTCGGCGGTCTCGGACTGCTCACCGCCAGCCGCGCGCAGAAGATTGAAAGCGTCAGCGGGCTAATGAACCTGGTGATGATGCCGATGTGGATCTTCTCCGGCGTCTTCTTTTCTTACGAGCGCTTTCCCGCAGTTGTCCACCCGCTTATTAAGATGTTGCCTCTGACCGCATTGAATGACGCGCTGCGCGCCACGATTCTGGAGGGCGCATCGCTGACCGCGCAGTCTGGGCGTCTGCTGGTGCTGGTCTTGTGGGGAGGAATTTCGTTCGCGCTTGCGCTGCGTTGGTTCCGCTGGACGTAATTGCCTGCGTAGCGACGTGTGCCCTCGCCCCCGTCCATGCCGAGCCTAGGCTCGGCTGTCGGTTCAAAATCGCCATTATCTCTTCAGCTCCACTCTGGGCAAAAACTGCGGTGGCTTGCGAAATTTCGTTGCCTGCTCAAATGCGTATGCCAGCTTGATCAGCGTCGGCTCGCTCCATGCTCGCCCAAAGAACGAGATTCCCACCGGCAGACCGAAAGCAAAGCCCGCAGGCACATTGATGTTCGGATATCCGGCCACGGCTGCGGCACTCGAACTGCCACCACTGAAATGATCACCATCTACCAGGTCTGTGATCCACGCCGGTCCGCCGGTCGGAGCCACCAGCGCATCGAGTTGCAATCTGTCCATCACGGCGTCGATGCCCTCTTTCCGCGCCAGTCGGTAATTGTGCTCCAGTGCGTCCAGGTACTCCTTGCTGGTGAGTGCTCCCTTGGCTTCGGCCTTCAGGAAAATGTCCTGGCCGAAATAGGCCATCTCCTTCTCACGGTTGCGTTCGTTGAAATCGATGACGTCTTTCAGGGTGTGTACCGGCGCACTCGGTCCCAGGCGCGCCAGATATGCGTTGAGGTCGGCTTTGAGTTCGTATTCGAACACCAGCAGTTCCGTCTCATCGAACTTGCCAATCGTCTCGATATCTGCGGGATCCACGATGTTTGCGCCTTGCCGCTTCATCTCCTCGATTGCGGAATTCATCAGCATATCCACCGCGTCATGGAACCCGAAGTACTTGCGTACCACGCCGATCCTGGCTCCTTTCAGACCATGCGGATCCAAAAAGTGCGTGTAGTCGGTGTACGATTCGCCCCGGCTTTCGGCGGTAGCCTTGTCGTCGGGATCCACTCCCGTAAGCGCGCCCAGCAGAATCGCCGCGTCGGTTACTGTGCGGGCCATGGGTCCGGCGCCATCTTGAGTATGCGAGATAGGAATAATTCCCGAGCGGCTTGTTAGTCCCACCGTCGGCTTGATGCCAACAATCCCATTCGCGGATGCCGGACAAACAATCGATCCGTCGGTTTCCGTCCCAATAGCAATCGCACAGAAATTAGCCGCAACTGCCACGCCCGATCCCGAGCTGGAACCGCAGGGATTACGATCCAGCACGTAAGGATTCTTCGTCTGGCCACCGCGCCCGCTCCAACCGCTGCTTGAATGGCTCGACCGAATATTGGCCCACTCGCTCAGGTTCGTCTTACCCAGGATGACCGCGCCGGCCTGGCGCAGTTTCTGCACGATGAGTGAATCCTTGGGCGGTTTGGCACCGATGAGTGCCAGCGAACCCGCTGTAGTGCTCATCTTGTCCGCAGTATCGAGATTGTCTTTGATGAAGACCGGAACTCCGTGCAGGGGACCTCGTGGACCTTTCTCTTTGCGTTCTTTGTCTAGTCCGTCGGCGATGGCCAGCGCATCGGGGTTGAGCTCGAGCACGCTGTTGAGTGCCGGTCCTTGCTTATCCATGGCTTCGATTCGCGCCAGATATTTTTCTGCAATCGAGCTCGCCGTGAGCTTGCCCGACCCCATGCCATCCTGCAGTTCGCGGATTGTTACTTCGTTAAGCTCGAAGGCTGGGGACTCAGGAGCGGGCATGGACGGAACAGTGATCTCTCGTCCGGCGGCCAGAGCGGGATATACGGCAGCCCCCACCCCGCTCAGTAAACTACTTCTTAAAAACCGTCTCCGGCTCGGAACTGCACTGCCATCATCCTTTGGACTCAAGCTGATTCTCCTTCGAAATTGGTGGTTTACGGATTGATGGACCCGCGAGGCAAGATGCTATCAGTTCGGAACGAGCGGTGACAGGGCAGAGCGTCGCCCCCGGCCCATTTCGGGTTTCTAAAGTCGGACGCTGCCCTGTTCTGACTTTCACCTTGATGATATATCGTCACTTTTGGCAAATAATCTTCGGCTGTCGCCGTTAGATTGACGATATCTCGTCGGTGATACATAATTGTTCATCGGGGGCCCGAAGCACGTGGGGCAGGGTCCGGTGACGGCATCAGATGGACGCCATGACCCACGAAGAAAGAGGAGGGCTCATGAATCATCGAATTTGGACGTTGTGGTCAGACGAAACGGGCCAAGATATTGCTGAGTATGCGGTTGTCCTCGCTGTAATCCTGGTACTTGTCGTGGGTACCATTCGGCTGATCGGGTCGAATTCAAACACTGCGTTCTCCGCAACCGCCAGTTCGATCAACCAGTAGGGCTTGGAACAGCGGATTTGACATTCAGGTTTGCTGGCAGGGGAAAGAATTTGCGCCGTGACTGGCGCTAAAGATCCAGCATCATCCACGAACGTGAGCCGAAGCAAGCAGTCTCACATCTGAAGCGGAATCTTCCATTGAGAGGGATTGGCAGTCGCGATGCGACAGGTGCGCGCGCGAAATGGCTGCTCAGGTATGCTGTTGTCACTAGCCGAGGGCTCTTACCCACGAGCACTGTGAAGTCCATTGTGGACACTCCAGTAGTAGTTGACATCACTCGGCATGGCCCTGCTAGTGCTCACTTCGTCCTAACGGCACTGGTTCTCTCTGTGACTGCGCGTTCGGATTTGGGGAATGGCATAAACCTGCTTTGGGAAGCGGATACGTAAAGTTGGAGCGCGAATCCGAAAATTCGCAATCCGGATTCAATGCCTCTGAGTCGTTCTACTCGGGCGCGCTCGATCGCATTCGTCGTTTCATGCTCGTGCTCTGGATAGCTCTTAGCGTGGGTGGTTGGCTGCGCTTTGGCTGGCGACTGGCTCTCGGGTTTGCATGTGGCTGTGGGATCGCGTATTTGAATTTCTATTGGCTGAAGCGTGTGGTTAGTGGGATGGCGGACCGCATCGCGCAGACCGGGAAACAGCAATCGGGGAAGGGAATCGTGGTCCGCTTCCTGCTACGCTACTTTTTGATGGCGCTCGGAGGCTATATTATATTGAGTGTTACTCCCGCGAGCCTTTATGGGTTTCTGGCAGGCCTGTCATTGGTTGTAGCGGGGATCGCGTGCGAAGCCGCGTATGAAATCTATGCCGCCCTGGCTCGCGGCATGTGATTTCTGGCCGCTGGCTAACTAGCGACTGATCTTAAATGCCTGAACAACTCTGGTTGACTGAGATCCTGAACCACCTGTTCGGCGGCACGGTCATCTCCCTGCTGCGAACCTTGCACATTGAGCCACACTACCCGCAAGCCCCTATTACTAACGCCGCGGCCATGCAGATGTTGGTCTTTCTGTTCCTGGTTGCGGTCTTCGCAATTGTCCGGTCTGGGCTTTCCGTGGACAAGCCGGGCGCACTGCAACATATCTTCGAAGGCGCTCAGGGCTTCATCCAGCAACAGAGCCGGGAAATCATCGGGCGCCACAGCGAGCCCTTCACGCCTTTCCTGATGGCCCTGGGTCTCTTTATCTTGATCTGCAATCTGATCGGCATGATCCCCGGATTCGAGTCGCCGACGGGAGAAACCGCTTCAGTTCCTCTGGGCTGCGCCATCTGCGCTTTCGTGTACTACCAGACACAGGGATTCAGGCACGCCGGAATCGGGTACCTCAAGCACTTCGCCGGGCCCATGCCGATTTTGGCGCCGCTGATGGTACCCATCGAGCTCATCAGTCATTTGGCCCGTGTACTTTCGCTGACCATCCGTCTGTATGCCAATATATTCGCCGGCGACATGGTCACCTGGGTGTTCTTTTCGCTCGTGCCGGTCGGCATTCCCATTGCTTTCCTGGGACTGCATTTAGGAGTGTCGATTCTGCAGACCTATATCTTCGTCTTGTTGACGACCGTGTATCTGCAGGGAGCGGTCGCGGATGAGCACTGAAAAGCGGTCCTCAATTGTCAGGTCTCAGATCTCAGAGACTTGCTCAGGGCGACAGCGGGGGAATAAGGCGTAGGGTTTGAATTCATATTGCATTCCTAGTTCGTTGGCTCGCTTCGGCTTGGTCTTAACAGCTCAGAACTGAGAACCAAGAACTGAGAACCGCCGCTTAGCGTGAGGGCGTCTGTACGAGGATGGCGTCAACCACCCACTGGCGGCAATTTCATACTGAGGAGGAACACCAATGCGTAAACTGAGTTACTTGTTCATGGCGCTGTCGCTGTTGTGCTTCGTTGTGCCTGCATTCGCGCAGGGCGGGGAAGCCGCCGCTCCGGTCAATTGGGTTGCCATTACGGCCGGATTCTCCATGGCCATTGCTTCCGCAGGCTGCGGCTTGGCCCAGGCCAGAGCCACCGCCGCTGCGGCGGAGGGCTTAGGTCGCAATCCTGCCGCTCGCCCCGGCATCCAGTTGGCGCTAATTCTCGGTCTGGCTCTGATCGAGTCGCTGGCGCTCTATACCCTGGTCATCATTTTCGCCAAGGTGAAGTAGGGAAGCTCCATCCGAATCAAGAAGCCTCCGCTGGTCAAGCAGAGGCTTTTCTTTTCGGAGGCAGACTACAATCAGAGTGAGTTAAATTTTTCGCCGCGCGTTCCAGTCGGATTCTTTGCCCTCGGCTCCGCGCTCTAGCACTTCCATCAGGATCCGGCGCAAGCGATAGCGGCTTTCCAGACCAGCATTCACAATTTCGAACCCTACTTCATTCACCCGAGACCGACGCAGCAGTACTCGAGCGCGAATGTGGCGCACGCCCACAGAAATGTCAAGATTGGCCTCTGATCCGGTGCGGAGATTGTCTTCCTTTGTCCCCATACCGCCGCCAAGGCTCAGTTCGCGGATGAGAATATTGGATCTGCCCCAGGAACTGGAAATCTGTGCCGACAACTTCCGTGGCAGAACGATGCGTTCGTAGCGCCGCTGGCGGACCCAGGGACACGCGGGTGCGGCATCCAGAGCCGCGATTGCCAGTTCCGCGGGTTCGAGGCCGCTGTCGGCCATGATTTGGCCGCCATAGCGAGGATCGATTTTGACCAGCGCCTGTGCTGCGGCAATACGTAATTCGCGGTGGTGCGCCCAGTTCCACCTTTTTTTTTCTTCGATGATCTGGCGCAAGACAGGGACGGCATCCGCTTCGCGTAGTCTTCCAAGGGATTCGATTGCCTTCAATTGCACATAAGGCGAGCGAGATTCGGCTTCGCCTGCACCAGCCATAACGATCAGGGGCGGCGACGCTGTGTGATCGCCACTCATACCGACTTCATCAATGGCCTGCGGGAGAACGAATGGGTCGAGCAAGTCCAACAACTCGAGCAGCGAGCGACCACGATCGTGAGCGGCGCCATAGGCGATCTGGCGCACCACGACATCGTGATAAAAACGGTTCCATTCCTTCAGACGACTGGGAAGCAATTCGAGCAGAGTGGGGACCTCGAGGCGGCTCAGCAGGCCTACTGCCGAAGACGCCTGGCGTGGCTGTCCGGTACGCAGAATTTCCCGTAACTGGGCCATAGCCGGGGGACCTAGTTCTTTGACCACATCCACCATTCGATCGCACTCTTGGCGACGCATGCAGCGGAAGAAGCGGTCCGATAGGTGCTCCACGGCGGCATGGGAGGTGCGGCGCAAGATCTGCATGAGATCCGGCGGCAGGTTGTGGGACGTGCGCAAGGCTTCTTCAATGAATTCTGGCAGACGGTTTTCTACGCCTATGCGGGGGCGCATATCGCTCGCCAACACGGGCCTCTCCTTGGCCACGGCGTCCATCGCATCGCAAACTTCGCCCACAGCCGCATAATTTCTACGGGCGCTTGCTTCCTGGCTCAACCGCACGAAGGCGGAGCCAAGCAGGCTCTGAAGCTCCGAATCTGGTTCCTTGGCTAGGTGGTCGCCGAGTTTACGGATGGTCACTGGCAGGAGTGGCCCCGCGGCGGTGGCATACAGGTCGGCCAACTGGCACAGGCCGATTGCCGCCTTTCGGCGCGGCTCAATATCTTTGGCATCAAGGCAGCTCACATAATTAAGCAGGATGCCTCCGGCGGTTTCTTTGTCCCCACGTTGCAGCAGCACCTCCACGAACTGCCGCACGTTTCGTGGCGGTACGCAGGCGGCTTCGTTGGAGAGTAATACGCTTTTTTTCCCGGCCTCCGGTACCTCCGCCCAGAACATGCGGTCCAAGATGTCGGCGTGGGACTCCACCAGCATTCCGGCCTTGCTCATCTTTTCTTCTTGGACTTTAAGGATCTGACGGAGCGTGTCCATCTGGCGGCTCATGTGCTCCATCATCTGGTGTACGGCGTTGACCCGTACTTCGCCCTTTGAATAACGCTCCAGTGCGAAGCGAATGGCCATGTGCTCCGCCGCCTTCATGAGCAGCGGTGTGTCAGCCTTTTCGTTAGGAATATTGGAGGCAAGGCTCGCGAGCAATTGCTGCAAATTCACCTTGGTGTTGGGGTCGGCCTGGCTGAGTTCCTGTTGCAGGATCGGAGTTTTCGATTCATCGCGGCCTGCTTCACCGAACCGGGTGAGCAGGCGAATGGCATGAACAACCTCCTCTTCCTGAAGCGGCACCGTGCCGCCGACGGTGCTGCCGGTGGGACTGCCGCCACTCCCGTGAGTGAATGGGACGCTGCCGAGTGGGGCCATGCCGGAATCACCAGCGTTCCGGGCACCTTCCGCTGCTGCGATCAGTTGTAGCAGCTTCTGCGGATCGTTAAGCCATTGCTTGAATTCGGGTCCTAGAGTTTGCGCCGCAATTTGTGACGCAACCATCACATCTCCGGTTGCAGGATCGGCTGCGACAAATCTCACTTCGTTGATTTTGATTGTGGAGTCTTTATTGTCCCCGAGATTTTCTTTAATCTGTTTGGCAACATCTTGCGCGCGGGAGCCTCCGGCCGCAAAAGCACGCACCAGGCGGGCAAAATCGTCGACGGTGACGCTGGTGGAAAAATGAATGCTGGCCAAGCCGGCGGCAGTAAGTAATTGCGCAAACGTGCGCTCCGCTTGACCGGTTTCTATCGGAATACCATCCAACAGCAATTTGTTACCGGACACTCCCAGCAGAAAACCGGCGTCGCCCGCCTTCGGTATGGCTGCTTGCAGTTCATTCCAGGCGATTTCGAACTGGCCTGCGGTGCGTTTGTGGTCGAAGCCGTACATACGCACATACTTCACCAGGATATTGAGGCTGTATACAAAGGCGCTCGCGGAGGTGTTCCTGGTATCTTTGTTTGTGGTTGTGGTGAAGATATGCCGCTCCCGAAACAACGGTCACTCCCTCAGGGTAATGGGAGAAAGATAGACAATGCACATTACGTAGGTAACGAGAATAAGCGGGAGAAGTTCGCCCCTCTAATCTCAAATAGCTCCTGCAACCAGTGGCTTTAGTAGAATTCCTCGGATCTAAGGTTTGAAGCTGTGATCTCGAGCAATTTGCCGGTACAGAACTAGCGCTATCGGTTGTGGGTCCACGTTCATGAGCCTTTCCGCTCCGCCTGTTCGCGATGTCAGGTCGGGATCGGGTTCGCAATCGGGTGGCAAAACTCCACCGTTGGCCACAAGTCTCTTATTACTCCTGTCTGGCGCTAAGTTCCTGATCCACGTGCTACTCGGAGGCCGCTACGGCTACTTCCGAGACGAGTTGTATTTTCTTGACTGCGGTCGGCATCTCGCCTGGGGCTACGTGGATCATGCTCCGATGATCGGACTGGTCGCGCGCATTGCGCTGGCACTCGGGGGATCACTGCACGTCTTGCGGCTATTCCCGACAATTGCCGGAGCCCTGGTGGTCGCTTTGACCATGCTGATCGCTTGGCGCCTCGGTGGCGACCGCTATGCCCAGGGATTGGCAGGTCTGGCTGCGCTGGTCGTTCCCATTTACCTGGGTATCGACAGCATTCTCTCCATGAACTGTTTTGAGCCTCTGTTCTGGATGGGGTGTGTCTACGTTCTCATTCGAATCATCCAGACAGGGAACTCGCGGCTGTGGGTCTGGTTCGGCGTGATTGCTGGTCTGGGGTTGATGAACAAGCATTCCACACTGTTCTTTGGGTGTGCAGTCGTAGTTGGCATCTTGCTCACTGCAGAACGCAGGGAATTTTTCAAGCCGTGGATTTGGATCGGCGGTGTGATTGCAGTGCTGATCTTTCTGCCCAATGTGACATGGCAGGTCCAACACCATTTCCCGATCTTGGAAGACCTCCACAACGTGCAGGCGAGCGGCAAGAATGTAGTCCTGAGCCCGGCAGCTTTCATTGGACAGCAGATCATGATGATGCATCCCATCCTGTTTCCGATCTGGCTGGCGGGGTTGTGGTTCTTTCTGATGGGACGAGGCAGGAAGTACAGAGCACTGGGCTGGACCTACGTGATGCTACTGGTCGAGTTCATTGTTCTGCATGGGAAAAATTACTATCTGGCGCCAGCGTATCCGATGTTGCTGGCAGGTGGAGCAGTGGCCATTGAGGATTGGCTCAGCCGATCACGGGTGAGTGCGGGAAAGCTATGGCCGAAGGCGGTCATTGCCAGCATCGTCCTGGTGGCTGGCGCAATCGTCGCGCCTTCGGTGCTTCCGCTACTACCGCCAACAAAATACCTTGCCTATTCGCAGGCGCTGCATCTAGTTCCACAAAAAACCGAAGTACATCATGAAGGCCCACTCCCTCAGCTTTTTGGCGACCAGTTCGGCTGGCCGGAACTTGTGCAAGAGGTGGCGCAAATCTACAACGCTCTTCCGGCCGAGGAACGCAGCAAGGCTGCGATTCTCACCGGCAACTACGGAGAGGCGGGCGCTATCGACCTGTTTGGCCCGAAGTACGGCCTTCCGCCTGCAATCAGCGGTCACCAGACATATTTTTTCTGGGGCCCTCGGAGTTACACAGGCGAAGTGATCATCACGCTTCAATATGACCGCACAGACCTAGAGCCGCATTGCGCTTCAGTTCAGGACGCAGGGGCTCACTATCATCCTTGGGGCATGGCGGAAGAAAACGCGGAAATCTACATCTGCCGCGGTCTCAAGCAACCACTCAGTGAAGTCTGGCCCAGAGTAAAGCACTGGAATTAAGTGGCTCCCGCGAGCGAGAATGATGAACGGACCCTCTACCCAGGAAACCCGCGTGCCAACTACAGCCACTGCCCCAACGAAAAGTGTTCAGAAGAAGGCTGGCCTGGCCTTCTGGATGCAGCGGGTGCTCGCGGAATGCGATAAGGTCAGTGCCGACTTCGCTCCTAATCCTGTGCACGACCTGCGTGTGGCCCTGCGCCGCTGCCACTCGATGGCTGACGGACTGATGGCGATCGATCCCGATAAATCTTGGAAGCAGATGAAACGGGCTGGCAAACCACTGTTCCAGAGCTTGGGGAACCTCCGGGAGGTTCAGGTCATGACGGAATGGATGGAGCGGTTGAGTGCTCTTGATGACCCGGCAGCCAGATCGCTACAGGCCTTCATCACCAGTCGCGAAGGCGAGCTCAAGAATGACGCTCTGAGCGCGCTGCAGAACTTTGATCGAAAAAGATGGGCTTCCTGGTGCAACAGCTTGCCACGCCGTGCCGCCCGTCTCCGGCTAAGCAGCGCCGTGTTCAAGCACATGGCATTGGAACGCTGGACCGAGGCCCGCGAGTTACAACGACAGGCGCTCCGCAACCGCAGCCAGACTGCTTTTCACCAGCTGCGTATTGGTCTGAAGCGTCTCCGCTACACGGTGGAAAATTTCCTCCCACAACTGCATGAGGCGTGGAGCGAGGAGTTCAAGGAAGTGCAGGACCTGCTGGGGGAACTGAACGACCTCGATCTCCTCTGGGCCACAGCATGCGATATCAAGGCGTTTCCTGATGAAGAGTCGCGCCTTCGCTGGCGCGCAAGAATCAGCCAGGAACGCGCCGAGCGGGTCGAGAAGTACCGTCAGAGAATGCTGGGCAGGCATTCCCTGTGGAATATCTGGCGATCGGATTTGCCCCATGGAAAGCAGATACAATCCGCCGCCCTCAGGCGTTTGAAGATTTGGGCCTCTATCCTCGATCCGGACTTCCAGCATTCACAACATGTCGCGGATCTGGCCCTTCAACTCTATGACGCTCTGGCCGGAGAGACTCTGATCACAGATCAATTCCAAGCGAGAGTCCACACTGTTAACTGGCGTGCCATTCTCATTTCGGCGGCGCTGATGCACGATGTGGGCCGGTCCCGGCAAGAGAAGGGGCATCACAAAATATCGGCCCGCCTCATACGCAGGCTTACTCCGCCTCTCGGGTTGAGCGAACAGGACCTCCAGCTCGCTGCACACGTGGCCCGCTACCATTGTGGAGCGCTGCCCCACTCCCGCCGCAAAGCTTTTCCCATCCTACCTGTTGAGCAGCAACCTAAAGCCGTGCAACTGGCTGCGATCCTTCGCTTGGCGAATGCATTCGACGCAGCGCGGGACGGCCACATTTCCCGTCTGCAAGCACAAACCAAGAACGGTATGTTGAATATCTATGCGCAGGGATATTCGCCATTCGGCCGAGTAGCGGAAAACGTTGCTGCCGCGCGACATCTTCTCGAACTGGCGCTTCGCCGCCCCATTATCGTGCGCAGACTCGTGAATTCAAGATCGAGTGTCAAGAAGGCAAAGCCCAGCGCCCTCCGAAAGCAAAGGGTTAACAGCTAAGCCTAAGCTGACAGAATGAAAGCCGAGAACTGAGAACCGGCAAGTGAAACCCAGAAGCTACTCAGGCACTTCCTCTTCGCCTCGCTCGCGAGTACAAGCATTGATGTTATGACTCATGCCCAACTGGTCCAAATGGCAGTGAATTGGCTGCGGAGCTACCGCTGTGGTGTAGTGCTTTCCGAGCAGGCTTGCGTCAGCGGCGAGATGCCTGACGCCATCGGCTGGAAGAGAGGCTGCCACTCGGTCCTGGCGGAATGCAAAATTTCACGGGCGGATTTTCTGGTGGACCGCGGCAAAGCGTTTCGACAAAAACGTAAGTTGGGTCTTGGTTGCGAACGTTTTTACCTGGCGCCCATGGGACTCTTGCGCCCGGAAGAATTGCCAGCGGGCTGGGGACTGCTAGGGTGTTGTGGTCGAAAGATTGAGATAGTTCGCCCCTCCAACAAAAAAATGCGCAGCGCCACTGGGCTGCACTATGAAATGAATCTGCTGCTGGCCAGCCTGCGGCGCGTGGAAATTCGCATTGAGCCGCAAACCATCACCGAGTTCCTGAAATGGAAGAATCGCATGGCGGAATATAACCGCGGTACGCTGCCGGGAGGGATTATGGCGCCTGAAGAGGAGCCCAACTTTTATCTGCAAACCGAGTGTCTCGAAGGCGAGCCTGAGACCCCCGAAGTCGGCCGTTGACTTTCACCCAAAAAGAAAACCGGGCTGGTTGGCCCGGTTCCCTGGAGCGTCGAGTTGGATGCAGTTGCATCGCAGCGCGGCGCTGCTAAAAATGTATTCTGGCCTGAGTTGTGGCCAGTCGGAATCCCGATTCGCAATTCCTTGCGTCTTAACTCAAGCTCAAAGGACCTAAGGAAGACAGACGCGTGGTTAGCAGCAACCGCAAGGCCAATCACAAGGTTCGTGTAATCCCCGAATGATATGTAGGTAAGTTATTGAACAATATATGGAGTCGGTGCTTCCGCACGTGGACTGGATTGGTGGGCCATAGGCAAAAAGTTTGCACAAGTTTGAAAGCTCCGGTAACAATCGCGATCTGGTTTTTCCACGAAAAAGTCCCAGCAGCTACAGTTCATGCCGACCTTCCATAGCCTTGAGCATGGTGATTTCGTCGGCGTATTCGATGTCGCTGCCTACGGGGATGCCCATCGCAATCCGTGTAATCTTGACACCGGGACGCTTCAATTGTTGAGAGAGGTAGACCGCTGTGGCCTCTCCCTCGACAGTGGGATTGGTCGCGATTATCACTTCATCTACCTGGCTGCTTGCGACCCGGCTCAACAGGTTGCTGATTCTGAGTTGCTCAGGCCCCACACCATGCAATGGCGAAATCGAACCGTGCAGCACGTGATATGTGCCGTTGAAGTGTTTCGTCTTCTCGATTGATGCGATGTTCGTGGGCTCCTCCACTACGCAAACCTGCCGTTGATTGCGGGTCGGACTGCTGCAATAGGCGCATGGGTCAATATCCGTGATGTTGTTGCAGATCGAACAGAGCCGCAGACTGGCTTTGACGTCGCGCACAGCGGCGGCGAGCGATTCGGCATCTTCGTTGCTGGAACGCAAAATATAGAAAGCAAGCCGTTGCGCGCTCTTGCTGCCGATTCCGGGCAGCTTCTTCAGTTCTTCAATCAGCCGCGCCATCGGCTCAGCAAAGCGATTCATAGTGAAGGTATGATTCTCAAAATTAAGTTTGCATCCTGAGCGACCTTGAGGTGCGAAGGACTTACATTTTGAATTGTGTCAGAAATGCATGGCTTCGCTTCGCTCAGAATGACACTCAGGCAGGAATCTCACAACCCCGGAATTCCCAGCCCGCCAAGCATCCCCCCCATCGTGGACTGCATGGCATTGTCCACCTTGCGGACGGCTTCATTGACCGCAGCGGTAACCAGATCCTGAAGCATCTCCACATCCCCTGATTTCACCGCTTCGGGATCGATTGTGATGTTCAGAAGCTGCTTGCGCCCATCCATCTTCACTGTTACCGTGCCACCGCCGGATGATGCTTCAACAACCGTTTCCTGCATTTTCTTCTGCAGCACTTCGTACTGCCGCTTCGCCTGCGACATCAGTTCCTGCAGATTGAAGCCGCCCATTGTGTCCCTTTCAAAACACGGCTTCAGGTTTAGGCTACGTCTCTGAAGCCGATTCGAGTCACTCCAGATGCCGGACGCCCGAAGCCGGACCCGCGATGCTGGAAGCCTGAAACCCGAAACCTAATGCCCGACGCCCCACGCCTGTCTTATCGCTTCTCCCGATAATCAATGATCGTCCGAATTTCCGCCCCAAACTTTTCCTGCATTCTGCGCACAACCGCGTCCTGCTCCGCGCGGCTCCGGCCACTCCCGTTGGAACCGGTGCGGCTCGGAGATGTCATAGGTTCCGGCGTTCCACTCGGAACAACCTTGATTCTTACCGGGCGTCCCAAGACTCCGCTGGCCGTGGCGATTGCCAGGCGCTTGGCATCGGCCCCAAGAGACATATCAATCACGGTTGCGGAACCCGCGACGGTGATCACCAACTCGCTTCCTTCGACCTTCCACTCACCGTTTTCCAGCATCGACGTGAGCATGCGGTGGCCTGCATTCGCAAGGGCGTTGAGCACGGTGTTCCGCAAACTTCCGAGGTCGGACGACTGCTTGGGAGCGACCTCTTGCTGCAAATCCGGTGCTTCCGACTCTGGGCGAGCCTCAGGGGTTGGCTCCGCGACAGCCGCCGAAGCCGCTGCTCCCATAACGACCCGTGCCGATGATGATCCCACAGCAACTCGCGGTCCAGGTTCTGGTCTGGACACTGTCGAGAGTTCCGGTTTCGAGCCGCCTTTTCGTGCCGAATCTGCGGCGAATGGAGAAACGGTGCGACCGGATACCTGCTCCGCAGCGCTGCGACGCGTCTCCCCCGTTTCGCTGAGCCCTGTTGCGGTAATGTTGGACGGTCTGCCTGGCGTACGCGCTGGAGCGTTCGCGGATGCCATCCCCGCAGCCTGACTCAGCAATTGCTCAATCGGCAGCAAGCGTTGGGCATGGGCCATCTTCAACAAACCCAACTCCAGATGGAATCTCTGCTCCTGCTTGTAACCGAGCTCGCTATGGGTGCGCAGCATGATCTGAAGGTGCCGTGCCAGATCTTCCTCGCTGAAGAGTTCCGCTACCCGCGCCACGCGCGCGCGCTCATCGCCTGAAATTTGTAACAGCGGTGAATCTTTGCCTGCAACCTTCGCCACGAGCGCGTTGCGCAGAAAGCGCACCACCTGCCGAGCGAAGTGCGTTGGGTTGTGTCCTTCGCAAATTAGCTGGTCCGCTAGCCGCAGCACTTCTTCGCTTGAGCCGCTAGCGACGGCCTGCATCACATCCTCCAGCACCCCAGAATGCGCAGCCCCCACCAACTGCCGTACCGCATCCGCCGTCAGCCGGTCGCCACAAGAAGCAATCGCCTGATCGAGAATGGAAAGGGCGTCACGCATCGAGCCGTCTCCCGCCTCGGCCAGCAGTGCCAGCGCGTCCTCGTCGGCTGCGATTTTTTCTTGATCAACCAGGGATCGCAGTTGTCCGAGAATGTCTTCGAAGCGCACGGCGCGGAAACTGAAGTGCTGGCAACGCGAGCGGATCGTTTGCGGGATATCTTCCGGTTGTGTCGTGGCCAGCATGAAAACCACGTGGCTCGGCGGTTCCTCCAGCGTCTTCAACAATGCATTGAAAGCCGCATCGGTAATCTGGTGGGCTTCGTCGAGGATGTAGATCTTGAAACGATCTCTCGCCGGACGGTAACGGGCTGCCTCGCGCAGCTCGCGTATTTCATCGATACCGCGGTTTGTGGCAGCATCAATCTCAATCACATCCACCACATTGCCGGCACGAATTTCGGTGCAGGAGTCGCAAACACCACAGGGCTCCGGCACGGGGTGATCCGATGATCGGCAGTTCAGCGCCATCGCCAGAATACGTGCCACTGTGGTCTTGCCGATGCCGCGGTGTCCGCTGAAGATGTACCCGTGCGCCGTGCGCTCCTGTTCGATCGCGTTCTTGAGCGTGCGGGTGACGTGCTCTTGCCCGATCACTTCGGAGAATTTCTGGGGGCGGTACTTGCGCGCCAGGACCTGATAGCTCATGGGGTAGACAGTCGAATTATACGTGATGCCGCGCTGATAGGATCGCAAGCACGCAAGCACGTCATAACGTGCAAATGCGTAATCAAGTTCGACGCCTGCGGAAATTTCTAACGCTTACAAGTGGCCCACTGAAGCAAAACCTATCCAAACGGATAACGTAGCTATCTCACCGGATAGGGGATCGTGGCTTGTGGGAAAGGCCCATCAAGAACCACCCACGCTGGGCCCGGCAGGGAGTTCTGGGGCTTGTGATCTCCGAGTTAAAAAGGGAGAGTGCGTAGGAGTCAGGAATAATTCGTCACAGCCCGAGCTGAAGCCAGACATATCAATAGGATAGACCGGCGAACCTGAATCATAGCTTTAGTCGCACCTAGTTACGACTCCAGAACAAACTGAAACCCCTATGCTGGCAACACGTCCTCGTGGTGGACGACTCCCCAGCTATGCTCAGGTATCTGCGAATGCTCCTGGAAGTGGATTCCGACCGCCTAGAAGCCGTCACCAATGGCCTGTGCTGACCTTGCGGCGGCTTCTCAAGCTTCATCCTGCGCTGAAGGGTGATTGTTTTGCTCGGCTTTTTAGCCGATCCTTGGAGGATACTGTCGTCATTCCGGCGCGGGAAAGTTCTGCAAAGTCTTGCATTTCCACACTTTTTGTAAGTTGCCAATGGCACCAAGGTGCTGTGCTGTAAAGTCTTGTCAAGACCGCGTGCGGTACCTGAATTGCACGCCCCCCTGTGCTGTCCCAGGCCGACTCGTCCTCCCTCCCTAGCGAGTCGGGATCCACGATCCAAACGCTGAGGTAGGCATGGCTTACAAGGAAACTCTCTGGATGGCTTGTGACTCGACCGATCACTTGCGGGCCGAGTACGGGCCATTCCATACCCGCAGAGAGGCGGAGGTTGAGGCCAAGAAGTTAGGTTTTGGCTACCTGCTGCGCTACGAGCACATTCTCGACGATCGTGAAGAAATCGAAGAGGTTCGCTGCATTTTCATTGAGCTACCGGAAGCAAGCGCCACAGAGAACAGCACGAACCTTCATACCCGGTGCGCGAGCTGCGGCGAATCCGCGACTCACGAACATGGGTGGCAGGCCGAAGTCTGGGCGGATATTCACGAGTTCGAGCATTCCCGCCACCGAGTGCGGCTTTTTGAACATACTCGGGGTGATGGTTTGAAGGAAATCGGCGACTGGCGAGTCTGAAAGAGCCAGAAGCACCCGCCCGTTATACTTCCGTTGTTCTCTCTTGAGGTGGAGACTAACCGGCTCTGCTAGTCTATTGCCGTATTCTGTAATCATCAGTAACCTAGAAGTCGATTCAGTTAAATGTCGGGGTGGCACATGCCAGACTCGGCTGAAAATCTGCTACGAAACCTATGCTCTTGATCATCTCCATTGTGTTGGCGATCATTCCGCTGCTGGGCATTGCATGGATCCTTTCCCAAGGGTTGGCACTCACCGTAGACAACCTGTTCATGTCGCTAATCCTGCTGGCGATGTCGGCGATCTTCGGCATGAGTGCGTTTCTTGAATTGCGCAAGCCCATGCTGGTCTCGGCGAAATCTGAAAAAGCGAAGGGGTCAACGTCTTCACGTTTCGGAACACCAAACGGGGCGCGGCTGGAGCAGGGAAGAGTGGAAAGTGTTTTGTTTTTTGAATCGCACATTGGCCAGCCGAACAAGTCCATTGTGAGCCTGTCTAATGGTGAGACAGCATCGCGCACGCTGGTGTTCGAGGGCGATCTACGCAATGCCCTGCCGGTTGGGAAAAGAGTGGAAATTACATCGCGCGAGGATGCTGGCCGCAAGATCCTGCTTAATGTGAATTACCGCTGATCGTTTACTCGTGCCGTGTCCTACTGCTGTTGCCAGTAAGCTTCGGCTCCGCACAGGGCAACTTTGCTGCCTGTCCCCAGGGCATTCCGCGGCGCATGCGAGACGCCCCCACCCACAGCCGCCGAGGACGGCGGCGATGCACGACTTCGATCTCTGGTTACGACGCGGGGGAGTTTCCTTGGGCGTTGCTGGAGAGAGCGCCGGCGGCCGCTCGGTCGATCAGCCAGAGAAGTCTGCCGTTTTTCGGTTGGATCAGTTTCGAAGGAAAGTGGGCGCCCGAGGAATCGGTTTCCAGCACCTCGCGGAGCACGTCGGCCTTGTCTCCGCCTGTGACCAGAAACATGACGCATGCCGAGTTGTTAAGCACAGGGAGAGTCAAAGTGATGCGGTAGGTCTGAAGTTTGTCGATCCAGTGGGCAACGACCAGCCGGCTCTGCTCCTGAAGAACAGCCGTATCCGGGAACAGAGAAGCCGTGTGTCCATCGGAACCCATCCCGAGGAGTATTAGGTCAAATCTCGGGGCCTCCCCAGGTCTAAGCTGAAAGAAATTTTTCAGAGTCTGCTCGTAATCCGCGGCTGCACGGGTGGCGTTTTCTTCCGCGTGGATCCGGAAAACATTTTCCATCGGCACAGGCACCTTTGAAAGCATTGCCTCACTTGCCATGCGGTAGTTGCTGTCGGGATGATCGGGAGGAACGTGCCGCTCATCACCCCAGAAAAGAAACACCTGGCCCCAGGGAATCGAATGGGCGTAGCTCTCGGCGAGCAGTTGGTAGAGCCTCCTGGGTGTTGAGCCGCCGGACAGAGCGACCGTGAAGCGCCCACTCCTGCTTACTGCGTCCGTTGCCTGGCTTACAAACTCATCTGCCGCTGCGCGAAACAGTTGATCCGCACTCGCCAGCACTCGAATTTCGGGAGACGCGCTCACGGCTTCTTGGCAGTTACGCCGGTCGTTTTCATGACAGCACAGCGGGCGGCACCAAGCAGGGCCGTTCTATCGTTGGTGATCACTCTGACGGGTATTGCTTCGAGCAAAGGTTGCATGCGGCCTTTGTTGAGAAAAGCCTGCATGAAGAGAGGCCCGGCGAGTCTAGACAGAATTTTTGGGGCAATACCGCCCCCGAGGTAGACTCCACCTGTGGCCAAAATCTTGAGTGCGAGGTTGCCGGCTTCGGCTCCGTAGATCGAAACCCAGAGATCGAGTGCTTGCTCGGCAAGCGCGGATTTTCTTGACAGAGCCGCACGCGAGATGGCGGCTGCGGGATCGCCATGAATCATTTCTTCCGTCAGCCACCGCGGTTCTTCTCCGCCCCCTGTATCGCGCAAAAAATGGAACACGTTAACCAGCCCAGGACCAGAGACAATGCGTTCATAGCTCACGTGTCCAAACCGCGTGTGCAGGTAACGCATTAAATCTATCTCCAGTTCGTTGCGCGGCGCGAAATCAGCGTGGCCGCCCTCACAGGCAAAAACGAAATGCTTTTGGCCGTCCCAGTACATGCCCGCTTCGCCAAGGCCAGTGCCTGCGGCGATCACTGCTTGATTGCCAACTGGAATTTCCTTGACCTTATTCAGCGTGACCAGGTCCTTTTCCTCCAAAGCGCCTATGCCCCAGGCGTTTGCCTCCACGTCGTTGATCAAAAACGCCGACGGTAGATGAAGTTCATGCGAAAGGCGTGAGCCTTCAATAATCCAGGGCAGGTTCGAAGTCTCAACCCGTCCATTGCGCACCGGGCCCGCAATGCCGAAGCACGCGGCGTCCGGATGCACGCCATGCAATTTAATGAATTTGACTACGATTTCGTCCAGTCCGCGGTGTTCGCGGCTGGGGAAGACGGACTCCGACAGGAATTTCAGACTGCCGTCTTGAAATTTAAAGTAAGCTAATCGCGTATGGGTGCCGCCAATATCGCCGGCCAGGATCATTTCTCGAAGTTCCTCCAGCGGCGGCCGTCCCGCTCGAGCAAGTCATCGGCCTCCTTCGGACCCCAAGTTCCGGCGGCATAATTGGGGAAATTTCGCGGCGGCAGGGCTTTCCATACATCGAGTACCGGGCTCACCACACACCAGCCCGCTTCTACCATGTCGGCGCGCTGGAACAATGTTGCATCGCCGATCATGCAGTCGTGCAGCAGGCGCTCGTAACCCGTACTGGGTTGCTGTCCGAAGTAATCGGCGTATTCGAAATTCATGTCCACCGTTCCGAGTCGCATGACCGGTCCTGGAACTTTCGCGGCGAAACGCAGAGAGATGCCCTCCTCGGGCTGGATGTGCAGCACCAACTGGTTGGGCATCAGGTTTTCCACCGGCGTGTCGCGGAAAAGCACGAATGGTGCACGCCGGAATTGAATCACGATGTGTGTGTTCCGCGACGGCAGGCGCTTACCAGTGCGCAGATAGAAGGGTACGTCTGCCCACCGCCAGTTGTCGATCAAAAGCTTCATGGCGACGAAAGTCTCGGTTCGGGAGTCGGGCGGCACGCCATCCTCGCTGCGATAGGCGGGCACACGCTGACCATCCACAATGCCTTCACCATACTGTCCGCGCACCGTCCTGCGCAGCACTTCTTCCGCAGTCAGGGGTTGGATGGCGTGCAAAATCTTCGCTTGTTCATCGCGCACAGCATCCGCTTGAAACGAGATCGGAGGTTCCATGGAGGTGAGACTGATGAGCTGCATGATGTGATTCGGGACCATATCACGCAGTGCTCCGGCTTGATCGTAGTAACCGCCACGCGTCTCCACTCCGACGGTTTCTGCCACCGAAATCTGTACATGGTCGATGTAGCGGCGGTTCCAGATGGGCTCGAAAATTCCGTTAGCAAAACGGAAAGCCAAAATATTTTGGACGGTCTCCTTACCCAAGTAGTGATCGATTCGATAGATTTGCTTCTCTTCGGCGAATTTCAGCAGCTGCTTGTTCAGCGCTTTCGCCGATTCCAGATCGCGCCCGAATGGTTTTTCGACGATAACCCGGCGCCAGTGATGATTCTCTTCCCTCATCAATCCAGCTTCGGCCAAATTCTCTACGATGGAACCAAAGTAGTCTGGCGCAGTCGCCAGATAGAAGAAGTAGTTGCCGTGTGTGGAATGGTCTTTGTCCACTTTTTGCAGTACTTCTTTCAACTGCAGGTAGACATTCTTGTCGTTGAAATCCCCTGAGACGTAATGCATGCGACGGACAAACCATTCCCACAGGTCGGGATCCACTTGATTGCTGGCCAACTGTTTCATGCCGTCCGAGATCTTCTTTCGAAAGTCATCGGTTGACAGTGGGGTGCGCCCCAGGCCGACTACTGCGAATTCCCGCGACAAGAGCTGTAATTTCGCCAGGTTGTAAAGCGCAGGAATCAGCTTGCGCCGGGTCAGATCGCCCGCCGCTCCAAAGATCACCATCACACACGGATCTCCGGGTCGTCCGATCCGTTGCGTGCTGGGAGACGGCATTACCGCTGTATCCACCATAGGTTTTTACTCCCGTGGGTAGAAAGGGACTGAGGGACGTCGAAACTTCACGCCGTCTTTGCAACCACCGACGGTTCCACGTGACCACCGAACTTCTGCCGCATAGCGGAAAGCATCTTCTCCGCGAACGTATGCTCCTGGCGTGACCGGAACCGCGTGTATAAGGCTGCAGAAAGCACTTCCGCGGGTACTGCTTCTTCGATCGCGGCCTGGATGGTCCAACGGCCTTCGCCGGAGTCTTGAACGAACCCGGTATATTCTGAAAGTGTCGGATTCTCCGCCAAAGCCATGGCCGTGAGATCCAGCAGCCAGGAACTGACGACGCTGCCGCGTCGCCATACCTCGGCGATGTCGGCGAGGTTGAGATCGTAACGCATGTCTTCGGGCAGATCCTTCTTGCTTGCGTTGCGGAAAATGTCGAAACCCTCGGCATAGGCCTGCATAATGCCGTATTCGATGCCATTGTGCACCATCTTCACGAAGTGGCCCGCGCCCGAAGGACCGCAATGAATGTAACCTTCCTCGGCGGTACCACCCAATTTTTCACGCCCAGGCGTACGCGGAATTTCGCCGCGCCCCGGAGCCAGCGTTTTGAAGATAGGGTCAAGTTGCTGCACGGCTTCCTTTGGGCCACCAATCATCATGCAGTAGCCGCGGTCTATACCCCACACGCCGCCACTGGTGCCTACGTCCACGTAATGGATACCTTTTTCTCTGCACTGCTTCGAACGGCGAATGTCATCTTTGAAATAGGAGTTGCCGCCGTCGATGATAATGTCACCCGGCTGCATGCGGTGCGCCAGCTGCTGGACCGTCTGTTCGGTCGGACCCCCCGCCGGCACCATGACCCATGCCGCGCGCGGGGGTTTCAGCTTTCTTATCAGATCGTCGAGTGAGTTGGATCCGACGGCACCTTCGCCGGCCAACTGCTTTACGGCCTCCGGGCTCAGGTCCGAGACTACCAACTGGTGACCGCCGCGCATGAGCCGGCGCGTCATATTAGCTCCCATCCTACCTAGACCTACCATTCCCAGTTGCATGCATGCGCTCCTCTTTAGAATTGGCCTCTCGGCTCTGTGAGTCGGCGGAATGCCGGCGCTACATGAAAACCTAAT